>JAUIHU010000626.1 GCA_030432175.1 Verrucomicrobiia bacterium
TAATACATCTTGTAGCATTGTGCGCTAAGCCATCGGAAGAGGTCCAGGTCTTGATTACACCCCCTTCAATAATTTTCGGCTGTGGGATGATGAGTGGGTATGTCAGTGGGGTTGGATCTTCTTCAGAGCGGGGCTTTCCTGATATTTGAATCCAGAGGCGCTCTTCGTCATTCAAGAAATCAGCAACCAGAGCAGGCCCCTTTTGGGTATGATCCCAACCAGCATCTGTGAATACTAGTTCTGGGAAATCCCATACTTTACTGAGTGAGACGGTCCATGTTGATTCAGGTGTTTGGCGGAGTGTGAAATAACCTGTTTCAGCAATGAGATTCTGTCTATCTACATCGGGAGTTCTGTTGTAAATAATTTTGTAAGATTTGAAAGTTCCGCCAAACGTTTGAGATGCTTCATTTAAAGTTTCAATACGGAATTCCACCGGCCATTCTGGATAAAATAATCTGCCAGTGTAAGTGGAATTCAACTCTGGGAAGTTGGGCGGCGCATGAAGAATAGCCGACCAGCCAGTGGCTGAAATTAGCAAGAGCAACAAAAACAACGTAATATTAAGGCGCGCATCGGCCATGGCATTCTGACATAACAACTCGCGATTCAAGAGACCTGGCTTTGAACAACGAGTTGGAAATAAAGCTGCTTTCGATTCTGAGATGTTGGGTTTTCCTGTGAAGGATGTTTGATATTATGCGTTATCTTCTCCACCAACCTTTCTTTCCACCGCCTTCTTCTTCATAAGCTGCGTCCTGTGACTGATACAAGCTGACCAGCAATCGGCTGCGCGCTTCGGTCAAAGCCATGATCATTTCGTCGTAGCTGGCGAAACGGTCATCTGGATTTTTTGCCATCGCCCGTTCGATGGCGTCACTGGTAGTTTGAGTGATGGCTGGATTGACCTGGTTGGGCGGGGTCAGCGGGGTGTGGACATGAGCGGCGACGACATCGTTAATTTCCTCTGCTTCAAATGGAACATGACCGGTGAGAGCGTGGTAGAGAGTGCCGGCCAGGCTGTACATATCGGACAAAAAATCCTCTCGCTCCCGGTTGACTTTTTCCGGTGCGATGTAATACGGGGTGCCCCAGATATCATCCGACTCTTCCTCCTCCTCATCCGCAGCTTTAGCCAGGCCGAAGTCCACGAGCTTGGGTTCGCCTTCATGGTTGTAGAGAATGTTGCCCGGTTTGATATCGCGGTGGAGCAGGTTGTGTTTGAGGGCAGTATCCAGCGCTGAAGCGACTTTGACTCCCACATCCAATACATCCAGTTCAGGAACCACCTCTTCTTTCTCGATCCGGCTGTCGAGACATCCGGCATCTGCGAGTTCCATCACCAAATAGTTGGATCCATCAAGTTCATCAAAGGAGTAAATGTGAATGATGTTGGTGTGATTGAGCTGGGCGGCAGCGCGAGCTTCCCGGATGAAGCTTTCCATGGCGTCCGGTTCGGACAGCATTTCCTCTTTCATTAACTTGACTGCGACATCTCGTTGAAGGGTCAGGTCATAGGCTCGGTAAACGGTCCCCATGCCGCCTGAAGCAATTGGGGCCCTGAGTTCGATATGTCGCAGGCGGTGCGGAGCCATGATAGGGCCGCCGCACCGCTTGCACGCTACCAGTTCATAAGGCGCCAGATCATTGTTAATGAAATTTTTAGTATGGCAACTGTAACAGGTGACCATACGTAATGGTTTGGTTTCCTCGCTCACAAAGAAAACAAATAGCAACTTTTTTGCCGAATCAAGACAGAACAACAGATCTATGAGATCCAGGCAGATAATTTAATGGTTCAACGAGACTTCAAAGCGGATAAAAAAAACGTGACCTTGGCGCCGTAACTGCATAGCTTTTGCCCCGATGTTCAATAAGGCGCTCGATAAATGGCTTGAAATTGGGATCTTTGGGGTTGTTCTCATCATGATGAGCGCTGCTCCGATGATGACTGGAGCCGTTGGTCCAGTCGGATTGTTGACGCTCTACTCCCTTTTTACAGTCGCCTTATTACTTTGGATTGGAAGAATCTGGTTGGCGCCCAACTATCAGCTCCTTTGGAATCCTGCCTGCTGGTTTGCGCTGGCATTTGCCGGATGGACATTCATTTGCTATTTGAGAGCGGATTTGGAGTATGTTGCGCGGCGGGAATTCCTGCTTTCCTGGTTTTATGCCTTCTTTTTTCTGCTCTTGGTGAATAATATTCACCGCCAGAAGTGGGTTACCTGGTTAACCGTCTCCCTGATTTTCATCGCCATGGCAATATCAATGTATGGCATCTACCAGTTTTTCTCCAAATCAGAGCAAGTTTGGTGGTTTCAGAAGCCGCAGGTTTATGTAGGACGCGCTTCCGGGACGTACATCTGTCCGAATCACATGGCTGGATTTCTGGAAATTCTGGCGCCGCTTGGACTGGCGTATACGATTGCCGGTCGATTTGGGCATGTGGCCAGGATTCTTATTGGATACGCGACACTTGTGATTTTTGTCGGGATCGCAATGTCAGTTTCGAGAGGCGCATGGGGTTCGACCTGTATCGTCCTGGTGTGCATGATCATTTTTCTTTTCCGCAAAAAAGGGTATCGCTGGATAGCTGTAACCTTGTCATTAATCGGACTTATTGGCGGTGTTTATTTTGCCGCCAAAGCTGATTTTTCATCGAAGCGACTTCATGACATGAAGCGGGAATGGAATGAGATCGTTGCTGGGAATGGACCAGAAAATATCCGTTTTCGACTTTGGAAGCCAGCTTATCAGATTTGGACAGAGACTGGAAATTTCTGGTTGGGAGCCGGACCGGGGAGTTTTGATGATCGATTCAGCAAATATAGAGATCCGGTGATTCAGCAACGGCCTCGTTTCGTTCACAATGACTATCTGAATTTCCTGGTTGACTGGGGAATGGGAGGAGCATTGATGGGGGCTCTCTGGTTAGGCTCATTGGCTCTGCTATTCAAGGGGATCTGGACGAAGTTCAAAGAGAAATCGCCATTTGAGAACGAAGGGCAAACAAGATCCAGAAAACGAAAGAAACGCGAGGGTCATGGAAACAAGGCTCCGTTGTTGTTGGGAATGGGGCTTGGTTTTACTGCAATCGCAATCCATTCATTCGTTGATTTCAATCTGCATATTCCTGCGAATGCGGTATTAGTTGTCGGA
>JAUIHU010000017.1 GCA_030432175.1 Verrucomicrobiia bacterium
ACCATTCCCCAGAATCGAACCACCGAACCACCCGAATATTTGCCTCCCCTGAAGCGCCCCTAAAGCCGCAGGCATCCAAACCGCAAACAATGCTGCCAACCAAGTTGGAAATAATGGCCATCCGGATCGCATTTGAAAAAACTCCTGAACCTGATTCCTCGCAAAAAGCAGCCCAATTCCGCCAACAAAACCCACCAGGATCAATGTCCGGGTTATTTTTCGAAAAGCGCTGACAACTTGTCGCTCCTGATCCTCACTCACCGCCGCCGCTGCCCTGCGAGCAAACACTGACTGAAGCCCCAACCCCGGAATACTCATCAAACTCACCACCTGCAACAACGCAAAAAAAACTCCATACTCTGCCCTCGGCATCGCCCTCGCAAACCCATGCACCCCAACCATCAGAACCCCCGAGACAAATGTTGCAAATACCACCCACCCGCTGTCCGAAAAAAATCGCACTGCTTCGGAAGATTGACGTTTTCTGGCTATCCAACTTCTCATAAGGGGGGTCAGTCAAAGAATCTTGACTTTTAATTTTTCCATAACTCGTTAATATATTTAATGTTACGCAATTTTTTCTAAATCAGTTTTGTCAAGATTCTTTGACTGACCCCCTCCGCCAATACCCGCCAGTCCAGATTATTCAATGTCTTTTGACGAATTTGAACTCCGCGCTCCCGCCATGTGGCGACTGGCTCTTTGACCACATCTAATAGAGCATCGGAAAGCGCCTGGCCGTTGAACTCAGTGAAGCGCGCTATTGGAGAATCTCCAAAATATCGAAAAATGCCTCTAAGTTTTCCACTGACTGTTGGCATCCCAAGCGCCTGATATTCAACAAATTTAGCAATAAATGCCGAGTGCGTGCCAGAGGATGGCTCGTAAGGAACCCAGCCAATATGTGATTGAGCCAACTTGGAGGGTAAGCTCTCGTAGGGAATAAAATCCTCACGATCTATTCGACTCATGTCTGCGCCTTTCTTCTTCAGGTTGACTTCAAACGATTTCCAGGCTGATGTGGCATTACCAATAAATCGAAACCGAATTCCTGGATGCCTGCCTAATGTGAGCAGCGTGGCTTCCAACGCGAGCGGACCCAGATGATGGTGATCAAACGAACCATGCATAACGACTTCAGGAGATTCCTGCATCGACAATTGAGGTTCCCATCCAGTCGATGCAAATAAGTTTGCATCAATCCCAAAATAGAACGGATGCAACCGACTCCGTTCCACACCCAGTTTATGAAACCTTTCCAATAGTTCGTCTGAGACAGTCAGGATCTGGTCAGCCTGGTAGCGCAAGGGAGTGGAAATTTCATATTGCGTGAGTCGCTTGAGCAGGAAAGGTGGAGCCAGATACTTCGGCCAGTTCTCCATAAAACCTGTCAACAGATCAAGATAGTTCATCGCAATCTGTGCGGATGGGCATTTCACTTTAACACTCTTCTTCAACATCCCAGCAGCCACACAGGCTATGGAATGCTGCCCCCAAACCCAATCATATCGACGCCCTCCATCCCAAGCCGCTGAACGAACCATTTGAACAAGCTGAAAGGGAAATAATAGATACTTGATGTTACGCAGCCGCGTGTAACGTCCCATTTCCCATTTCTTGAATTTATAAAACCGCACACGACTCCATGGATCCTCTTTAAAGTATTCAGGTACTTGAAAATCCGGACAAAAAACGTCCACATCCATTCCATTTCGAGCCATTGTTTCAACAAGATAAATCGCTTCAATTGATCCACCTCCCGAAGCAGGATAAAAAGGCTCATGTGTGAGAAATGCAATCCGCATTAATTCAAATTTGGATATTGTCTGATTGGACGGATGAACGGTTGATAAATAGTCAACATGAGTCACGATCTCATGGCAATTGCCTGAGAAAATGAAGTAGTATGTCTGCGCCACTCGTAAGTGATCGCGTGTCTATCCATTCGTCAGCTGTATGAGCCTGATCTATTGATCCAGGACCAAACACAACACACGGCGACCCTCCCTTGGCTATCAATGCCGCATCACAAAAGAAATCAACCCCACGCGTTTCACTCACTCCAGCAGCCGCCATCAATTGCTGGGTCCAGGTCAACTGAGGATCACTCTCCATTGCCGGGCGGTCTAGGTTTCCCAGGTCCCATTCAACATTTCCCTGAATCCCGGTGTTCGATACTAATTGTTCCAGTTCATTCAGGACTGATTCCTTGGTTTCGCCCGGAATGGTTCGGCGGTCCACATGGATTTCGCAATAGTCTGGAACAATATTCGCCTGCGCGCCCCCCCGAATAATCCCGACATTCACAGTACCTGAACCCAGCTGTGGATGGCGTTTTTCCTTTAATCGTATCGCATACCCGGTTTCCATTTCTTTGACAACCTGCGCAGCGTCCAGAATCGCGTTTTGCCCAAGATGTGGTTTGGACCCGTGTGCGGATCTTCCATGAAAACGCCCAATGGCATAAGTCAAACCCTTGTGAGCGGTAACGACCTGCAACTCGGTTGGCTCCCCAACAATCACCAGATCCGCCCGCCAGTCGGAAGCTCCCACCAATCTCGACCCCGCCTGCCCTTTTTCTTCATCCACCAAACCAAGAAACCACACTTCTGTGGATTCCGGGCGATCTCGTGTAGTGGCCAGTTGTTCAATAGCGTGAAACATTGCCGCAACACACCCTTTCGTGTCACAAGCGCCTCGGCCATGCAACCGTCCATGCTCTTCCCTCGGACGAAACAAGCCTTCATGGATCCGCTGTCCACCGACCGTGTCCAAATGGGGAGCCATAACAATCCTGGATTTGACTTTCGTGGAGTCAGCGGGAACAAGTCCCACCCAAAGGTTATGGCGACCTGGCGCTACTTCCTGATGTATGACTTCCAACCCCAGGCTGCGGGCTCGACTGGAAAGAAATTCCACCATGCCGGATTCTCCAGACCAATCGGGAAAACCTTCTGCAAAAGCAGGGTTAATGCTCGGAATTGAAATCAGTTCTCGGAGCAAAGCTGTGACGGGCGCAGTATTCATCAAATCGCCATCAAACATAGTAGTTCAATCCATGCACGGTAAAGCGCAAACCATTTCCACCGCTCAGACTTGTAGGACTCCGAAAAGCGCTCTATACGTTAATCTGAACTTTTTTTGAGTAGTTTGATTTATGTCTCTGGACGGAAACCCTTATCTTAATATCGCCGGCTATTTATTTGTCGAACTGGACGCTTTACCTAAGCGTCGCGCAGCTCTTCGCAAGCTCTGCAATCGTCTGGAATTGAAAGGGACCATCCTGATAAGTCCGGAAGGGATCAATCTTTTCCTGGCAGGAAGACGTTCAGAGATTGATGAGTTCCTCGAAGTGGTCAGGCAAGATCCAAAACTGGCGGCGTTGGAAGTCAAAGAAAGCTGGAGCGGATATCAGCCTTTCAATCGGATGCTGGTCAGAGTCAAAAATGAAATTATCGCGTTCGGCATTGATGAAGCCACTCCTCTGAAAGACTCCGCGCCACGCCTGCCCGCCAAAACTTTGAAACAATGGCTGGATGAGAATAAAGAAGTCGTGCTGCTGGATACCCGGAATGATTATGAAATCGAAGTAGGCGCCTTCGAAAATGCTTTACCAATCGGTGTTAGTCATTTCAGACACTTTCCAGAAGCAGTCTCAAAACTACCAAAGAACCTCCGGGATAAACCGGTGGTGACTTATTGTACGGGGGGGATTCGTTGTGAAAAAGCAGCGATCCAAATGAAGCAGGCCGGATTTAAAGACGTTTATCAGTTAGAAGGCGGCATCCTGAAGTATTTCGAAGAATGCGGCGGAGCCCACTACCAGGGAGATTGTTTTGTCTTTGACCAGCGAGTGGCCCTGACTCCCGAACTTAAAGAGGCCGAAACAGCTCAATGCTACAACTGCCGCAGCGTGCTCACCCACGAAGACCGTCAGTCCGATAAATATGCCCCAGGGGTTTCGTGCCCGAATTGCTTCCATTCTCCAGAAGAAAGAACTCGCCTCTGGATCGATACTCGTCGTAAATCGATTGCCAAAGTGACAGATCCTGCCCCTGGATCCATTCCTTATGAAAACCGCAGACCCATTCGAGTCCCGGCCCGAGCTGCTGGCTCAACAGTCATCAATTTTCTCAAATCAATAAAATCCATCCTGCCTGACAGCGACTGGCTGGACGGGATCCAAGAGGGACGTCTTTTACTCCGCGATCAACCGGTTGACCCGGAACAGCGAGTTCAAGCAGGAGAAGAACTGATCTGGATCACTCCGGGCGCCATCGAGCCCGATGTCAACCTGGCCATTGAGCCAGTTTACGAAGATGATGCCATTGTAGTTGTTTACAAACCGGCTCCACTTCCAATGCATCCCTGTGGACGCTACAATCGTAATTCCCTCCAATACATTCTTCATGAGGCGATGCATCCGTATCGTCCACGTCCAGCGCATCGACTAGACGCCAACACCTGCGGGCTTTTGGTACTTGCAAAAACACGTCAGTTTGCCGCCAGACTTCAACCACAGTTCGAAACTGGTAAGGTATTTAAAGAATACCTGGTCAAAATCACCCATGAACCCGAATGGGATACAACCACTGTGGACCTGCCAATTTCCAGCGGCCCGACCAATCAAGTTGGCGGGCGAAGCATCTGTGAGGATGGACTTCCAGCAATTACCGAATTTGAGAAAATCAAACCTGCTGAGGATGGTTCAGGATATTTTCTTTGGGCACGCCCTAAAACCGGAAGAACCAATCAGATTCGAGCCCATTTGTGGAGTATTGGATTCCCGGTAATGAATGATCCACTCTATCTTTCTGATCAACAAACTGGCCAAACTCAGACATTGCCAGTCGAAGCGCCAGCCATGGGACTCTGCTCGTGGCGGTTGGAATTTGATCATCCAATCGACCAGAAGCGGGTGAGTTTTGTTTCCCCTGCCCCGGATTGGGCTCCGGATTTTTAAGCAACATCTTTCCCGACATACATCACAAAATTTATTTTATTACCGCGGATGATTCGTTAATTTAAATTAAATTAGATTGAACAGTACAAATTTTCCTGCCGGGTAGTAGGGTATATGTTGGAAATTGTATTCTATTATGCTTATAAAGAAATAACCATATGCTACCAGGAAAGCAGAACGGAACCTTCAAACCACTATTTCAACTGGTTTGGGTAGTAATGACAGCGGCATCGCTCATTTTGTGTTGTCAGCTGATACTGCGTTTACCGACGCCAGACTATTTGAAATGGCTGATACAGACTTTTCTAGCCACTTCGGTTCTTATCATTTGGACAGATAAAGCCAAAAGAAACCTGACCAGCGATCAACCTGCCTCAAGCCGACAAGAACCTGCAAAATCGACAAATCTCAATAGCTCCGCTTCTGATAATTCCAGTCGCATTGTGCGAATGATGACTGAAGCAAACCGGGTCATCATGAACTCTGGTTCTCAAAACGAGCTTTTGTCCGGATTTTGCGACGTCATGAAAGATGTTGGAGGTTATCATCATGTTTGGGTCGGTCTCCCTGGTGAAAACAATACAATCAAGACAAGAGCCGCAGCTCATGGCGATGAAGGTCTGGCTGAAAAATTGCGCCTGACCTGGGATAATTCTTCAATTGGAAACACCCCTCCGGGTATGACGCTCAAAGATCATGAAACACATGTTTTTGAGAAAGGAAAGACTCTGGGGGCAGCGCCGGATTGGACAAAATTTCTTCCTGTAGATGAAATGGCAAGTTGTGTATCGCTTCCATTGTTTTATGACTCAATTTTCTACGGAGCAGTCTGCCTATGTTCGGAACAGCCTGATTTCTTGGACAAAGGTGAAATAGATTTGCTGAACGGATTGACCCAATCACTGGGTTATTCATTAACAGCGATTCAACAAAACAAAGCGCTCGCCATTGAAAAGTGGAAACTGAACGAGCGTTTAAAAGAGAATACATTTTTAACACAGGCATTGGGCTGGAGCGCTGACGGGGAATGTGACCTGGAGAATTTTTTCAAAAACATTGCTGAAGCCATTCCGCCAGCGTTCCAATGGCCAGACCGGACAGGCGCTCAGGTTATATTTGGCAATTTGAATTTTTCAACACCACTTTTCAACCCGAACAGCCTCCACTGTATTCAAACGCGACTGGATACTAACTCTTCAGATCAATGTATTCTAAATATCTCGATTGATTACGCCCCGGATCAAACTCAATCCGGGAATGTCCAAGTCATACTTCCAGAGGAAGAAACGCTGATTAGCAACCTGAGCAATATCATTTATCGTAAAATACAAATCGAACAGCTTAATCATGAGACTCTGAAATCCAAACACCTGGCTGAGGCAATTTTGAAACTCAGTGAACACTCAGTGGACCTGACAAAAGAGGAGTTATTTTCACAGGCTGCAGGAATAGCGGAAGACATTACCGATAGCGCCGGAGCTTTTATCCACAGCGTCAACACTGAATTAGGAGAGATTGAACTGATCGGCTGGTCTCAACAAACTCTCAAAGTTTGCCCCATCCCGGAGAAACGACATTATCCTGTTGAATCAGCAGGTATCTGGGCAGAATCTTTCAGAACAAAACAGCCCTTGATTATCAATGATTACCCCGGCCTGTCATCTTCCAAGAAAAAAGGATTACCCAGGAATCACTTTCAACTGAACCGATTGATCAGTGTTCCGATTATCGAAGGGAAATCTGTCAGATTAATTCTGGGTGTCGCGAATAAAAAAGAGGACTACAATGAAAATGAAGCCCGTCGACTAATGGCTTTAGGCGCTCTCGTCTGGAAGACATTCTCATTAAAACAAAAACAGGAGGAAATTGTATCTGCTGAAAAAGTGTTTAAGGAGACATTTGAAAAAACATCTGTCGGAATTGCAAACGCTGACCTGAATGGAAACTTTATTCGGGTTAACCAGAGCTTTTGCCAAATGCTGGGTTACAATGAAGACGAACTTCTTCGCTTGAGCTTTGCAGATGTGACCTCGAAAGAGGATGCAGAAAAAGAAAATTTGTTGTTTTCCCGAGCTCTGAATGGACAGTCTGACAGCTACCATTTCGTTAAAAAATACATCAAAAAAGATGGGAATTATTTCTGGGCTAATCTTGATGTGAATATATTCAGGGACCAAAATGGCGCGGCAAAATACTTTATCGGTGTCGCTCAGGATGTTGATGAGTTGGTAAACTCAAAAAATTCTCTCGAAGAAAACCATCACATGCTGAACCTTGCCCAAAGTATTGCGAAAATAGGGTATTGGAAATGGGACTCCAAAAAGAACCTCATGACCTGGTCCAGGGAAGCTCTTCTTATCGTGGGACGTCCCCATTCTATATCCCTGTCATTGGATGAGTTAATAAACGATGTCGTTCATCATGATGACGCTGATAAGCTGAGAAAATTGCAGCAAAAAGCCGTTGAAGAATTCCAGGCATACAATATTACTTACCGCATTATAACTCATGAGAATAAATTTTCACCTGAAGAAATCCGATATATCTCGGCTACAGGCGAACCACAATTCGACGCAGCAGGATCTCCAACTGGCTATATTGGCATCATCCAGGACATCACGGATCAGATTAAAAACCAACAGTTCGTAGTTGAATCACAGAACCAGTTTAAAACTGTTTTCAACAATGTCGCTGATGCTATTTATATCGCCGACCTCAATGGCAATTTACTGGAAGTTAATGATGAAGCATGTGAGTCACTGAATACCGAACGGAGTAGTTTATTGAAATTGAATGTGAAGGATGTGGATCCGGCGTTTACGGAAACCGATGATCTACAGAATCAATGGGATTTCTCCATCAAAACCAAAAAATCCATTCAGTATCAGGGACATCACCGGAAGTCTTCAGGAGAGTTATTTCCTGTTGAGGTCAGAATCAAGGCAACTCACTTTAAAGGGCAGAAAGCTTTGATTGGAACAGCTCGTGACCTGACCGAAATTATTAAGCGAGATGAGCTGCTTCATATACAGAACGAAGCATTGGAAGCAGCCGAGAATGCTATTTTCATTACCGATTCAGCAGGCATCATTATTTGGGTGAATGGTTCTTTCACGCGTGTCACTGGATTTTTTAAAGAAGAAGTTACTGGAAAAAAACCCAACATTTTGAATTCAGGGCAGCATGGAAAAGAATATTTTAAAGCTCTCTGGCAAACTATACTGCAAGGAAAAGTTTGGCGTGGAGAATTGACCAACAAAAGGAAGAACGGAGAAGAGTTTGACGCCATGCTGACAATTGCTCCCGTCATGAATGACCGGGGAGATATTACGCATTTTGTAGCGATCCAACAGGACATCACTCATGTTAAACAGTTAGAGGATCAGTTTCAGCGATCCCAGAGAATGGAAACCATCGGCTTGCTCGCAGGTGGAATCGCTCACGATTTAAATAATGTCCTCGCCCCCATTCTGATGGCTGCTCCGATTCTAAAGGAAATGGATGAGCTTCCGGATGAAGCGAATGAACTGATTGATACGATTGAAGCCTGTGTAAATCGTGGATCAGATATCATCCGGCAGATCTTAACCTTTTCTCGTGGTTTCAAAGGCGAACGCACACCTGTACAGGTTCGTTACATCATCAAAGATGTGGTCAACATGGCCACCGAGACATTTCCCAGAAACATCCGGCTGGAGCTGCACATTGAGCCAGACCTGCCCCATGTTGCGGCGGATCCGACCCAGTTGCACCAGGTTCTGCTCAATCTGGCTGTGAACGCGCGCGACAGCATGACCGAAACCGGAGGCAGTTTGATCATTTCAGCCGAACAGAAAAATATATCTGAAACGCGGCGCTTTCTGAATATGATTATTGGTCCAGGAGATTATGTTCTTATCGCAGTGAAGGATACAGGAATTGGCATTTCAAAAGAACATATTGAACAAATATTTGAGCCGTTTTTTACCACCAAAGAGTTTGGCAAAGGCACCGGCTTGGGGCTTTCATCGGCGCTTGGGATCATCAAGAGCCATCATGGCTTAATCACTGTCGATTCAAAATTAGGAGAAGGAACCACTTTTGAAGTATTTCTTCCAACCTGTGAAGCTCCTGACGACACCGCTAATGAAGTACCTCATCTAGACTATGAGCTGAAAAAGGAAATGGTTTTAATTGTTGATGACGAAGACAACATCAGAAGAACCATTAAATTCATCCTGGAAAAGCAAGGAATACCCTCCATTGAAGCCCCCAACGGAGCTGAAGCTCTCGATTTATACAAAAAGAATGCAGATGATATTAAAACTATCATCACGGACCGTATGATGCCCGAGATGAATGGGGAAGATTTAGCCATACAGCTCCGAGCATTAAATCCAGCAGTTAACATTATTGGAATGAGCGGTGTTCTGGATGATACAGCAGCGGAAGGTGATTCGAATACAACCCTGGATTCGAAGTTACACATTTTTGATACCTACCTTTTGAAACCTTTCTCAAAAGAGGCATTATTAAGCGCCATCGGAATCAGCCAGATCGCTAGCTCTGCCGAGGATAAGGATTATTAGATTTTATAAATGTTATAATGAATAAACCTGATCCAAATCTGCCACCCAGGCACAAATATACAGTATTAATACTTTGCGGTTTATTGCTGTTAATGGGCATTGATTATCTAGCAATAGAATTGTTGTTCAATCAATCCCATGGTGAATTTTTACATCTGGCCCTGGATGCCATGTCTTTAGTCTTCGTTGGAGTGGCTCTTTTTTGGATTACTGATAAATACCATAAAAAATTCATCGCCTTGACACAGACAAGCGAACAATTGGAACAGAACCAAAAGTTTCTGCAGCTGGTTCAAGATATTGGGCAGTTGGCCTACTGGGAACTGGACCTCTCCAATCAAACAATTGAACTCTCTGACAAGGCTGCGAAGTTAATCAATTTTCCTCATCAGGATAAAATCACCAATATTCAGAAATTCACTGAGTTTGTTCACCCGGATGAACGGCAAATGGTGAAAGACGTATTTCAGGATTGTTTTCAAAAACACAAGCCCTTCCACATTATTTTCAGAGCGCAAACCAACACAGCCAATCCTGTTGAAAAATGGTTCACGTTATCGGGCAGTCCGCAATACAACCAAAACGATGATCCTGTAACTTTCCTTGGTGTCATTCAGGAAACAACTGAACAAATCAATCGACAGAAGGTATTAGACGAATCCCGGAATCAGTTTAAGAACGTATTTAATTCGGTGGCGGATGCGATTTATATCGCCGACACCAAAGGCTATATAGTGGAAGTCAATGAGCAGGGGCTTCATGAATTAAAGATGAGCCGTGAGGAGATTTTGAAACTCAATGTTCTGGAACTCGATCCGACGGTGCCGTTGCAAGGCGGACTTGAGCTGCTTCACAGTCAGTGGGAGGAATCCAGGAAAACCGGCGATGTAATTAATTATGAAGGAGCCCATCGCCGGTCAGATGGTTCCTTATTCCCTGTGGGAATGAGATTAAGAGCAACTACCTTTAATGGAGCCAGCGCGCTGATTGGTGTTGCGAGAAATTTAACGCAACAGAAAAAACAGGAAGAACTATTACGAATCCAGACACAAGCCCTGGAAGTTGCAGAAAACCACGTCGTCGTCACCGATACGTCCGGTGTTATCCAATGGGTCAATCAGGCATTTGAAAAATGTTCGGGGTACAGTCGCGAAGAAGTCATCGGGAAAAAGCCTTCGATGCTTAAATCAGGGGAACATCCAGAGTCCTTGTACGCAAGTCTTTGGGAAACCATTCTCAGTGGCAATGTCTGGCGAGGCGAATTGGTGAACCGCCGAAAAGACGGCTCCATCTATAAAACCAGTGTGAGCATTGTTCCGGTTAAAAATGATACCGACAAGATATCCCACTTTGTTTCCATTCAACAGGATATTTCCCAAATGGCTGAATTAGAGGAACAATTTCAACGATCGCAACGCATGGAAACGATCGGACTATTAGCTGGAGGGATTGCACACGATTTGAACAATGTACTGGCTCCAATCATGATGTCGCTTCCGTTACTCAAAGAAGAGCCATTGTCAGATTCCAGTCAGGAATTGATTAAAACTATTGATTCATGCCTCAATCGAGGATCTGACATCATCCGTCAGGTGCTTACCTTTTCAAGGGGGATGAAAGGGGATAAAATCACTCTTCAGTCCAGGCATCTTTTGAAGGAAGTGGTTTCCATGATTAAAGAAACCTTCCCGAAGAATATCACCATTCGTTTATATGCAAAATCTGACTTATGGCCGGTCAACGGAGATCCAACACAGTTACAACAAGTGTTTTTAAATCTGGCGGTCAATGCGAGAGACGCAATGCCTGAAGGAGGGCAGCTAACCATACGAGGTTCCAACCAGGTTCTGGAGAACCCGAAAACCTTCCTGAACATGGCTGTAAATCCCGGCAATTACACTTGTCTCGTATTTGAGGATGAAGGAGAGGGAATTTCCAAAGATAACCTGGGCAAAATTTTCGAACCATTTTTTTCGACTAAACCTCAAGGAAAAGGAACAGGACTTGGCTTGCCCACAGCAATGGGAATCATTAAATCCCATCAGGGACTGATAGAGGTCACTTCAACTCCCGGAAAAGGAACGTGTTTTACATTATGGTTGCCAGCTTCAGCTGAGAAAATGGCCGATATGGTTACCATCAATTCAGCCAATAAAGTGGAAGGTAAAGGGGAAACTCTCTTGATTGTTGACGATGAATCGCACATTCGTAACACCATCAAACTTGGACTGAAAAAAGGAGCATTTCAATCACTGGAAGCAGGAAATGGAAAAGAGGGATTGTCAGTTCTGAAAGCCAACGTTGAAAAAATTGATCTGATAGTGACGGATCGCATGATGCCGGTGATGGATGGAGATACTTTTGCTCGTGCTGTTAGAAATGAATTTCCCGGAATCCCAATCATCGGCATGAGCGGAGCATTGGATCGCCCGAAAGTTGAGACAGACAAGAATCTGGGAACTAAACCACTTTTTGACGCGTATTTGATCAAGCCATTCTCCAGAGAAGTCCTTCTCTCAACCGTGCAAGACACCCTGGCTGAGCATAAAAAATAAGAATGAAAGGATGGGGGGTAGTTGAACCATCAACGTTGCCTTAACTGAGAAATGCAGAATAAAGTGTGAGAAATCCAACAACTCAAGAAATTGGAGGCGAGGGTCGGAATCGAACCGACGAATGAGGCTTTTGCAGAGCCCTGCCTTACCACTTGGCTACCCCGCCCGAGAGCGTCCCAAAAACTTAGCGACTTCTATTTCAGGGATCAAGAGTTAATCCTGATTTTCACAAGAAACGGGTGACACCAAACCATTCATTGACCCAATTCAGAATAATCCGTATCGTTATATAAGAATATTTAAAGAAGCAAACTTGAAAAACTTTTCATTCATCGGTATTTTGTTTACAAAACCAGGCAATTAACTAAAGACGGTCTAAAATGAAAAATTCCAAACAATCAGCAGATCCCAAATCCAAGCCGTCATTTCGTCCTTCGCTTTCGGATGAAGGCTTCGGAATGGTGGCTTCCAGGTTCAAAGCATTATCAGAGCCTGTGCGCCTGAAATTGCTGAATGCTTTAGAGGATGGGGAAAAAACCGTGACTCAATTGCTGGTGATCGCCGGAACCAGCCAAGCTAATGTTTCCAAACATCTGAGCCTGCTGATGGAGGCCAAAATGGTGTCCCGCCGAAAAGAAGGTGTGAATGCTTATTATTTTATCAGTGATCCGATGATCTACGAACTTTGTGAATTGATGTGTCGTAAACTTCAGAATGATATGGAAAGAACGGCCGAATCATTCCTTTCATCAACAGCCGCCTAAGTCATTTTGTAAATTTTAAAACACAAACACAATAAATTGAGCTGCTTGAGCGATATAATGCCTCTACGTAGCTGAGCTTTTAACATCACTCATTGAGGGCTTTTCTTGCACAAAATAGCTGAGATTTTCCAGCTCAATAGCCAGATTCACGTTGTTAACGACCACATGGTCCGGCGCTTTCAGCATAACAGGAGCAAAGTTCAGTATTCCAGTAACACCGCATTTAATTAATTGATACGAAACTGCTTGAGCTTGATCCGACGGCACACACAACACCGCCATCCGTACTTTATTCTCCGCAATAAAATCACTCAGCTGGTCCATAGGAAGTATTGGGCATTCCAAGGTCTTATCCCTTTTCCTGGCCACGTCCACATCAAATGCCGCAAGTATCTCGAATCCTTCCTGCTCAAAACCTCTGTAAGATAGCAAGGCCAACCCAAGATTCCCAACACCAACCAAAATCACCGGTTGCAATTGGGTGGTTCCCAGCAAATCAGAGATCATAGAAACCAATTTTTCAACATCATAGCCCCGCCCACGCGCGCCAAATTTTCCAAAGTAAGTCAGATCCTTACGCAGTTGTGTCGGCTTGACGCCTGCTGCCTTGGATAAAGCATCACTGGACACCATTTTCCTCCCTTCTTCCTTGAATTTACCCAGGCATCTCAAATACATCGAAAGCCGATATATTGCTTTGCGAGGTATCTCTCCCCGCAGTGAACGAACGGTCCCCGTCTCTTCTTCCACGTTTGAAATAGAGATTTTGCCATTCACCCGCGTGGAGGATTGTGCTGATTCCTGTTTGGACTCAGAAGGATCCCTTCGATTTCCTTTCTCAGGCCATGGACTGGGCAGATTAGTCGACGAAGGTAAACTCATTGGACAACAACAATGCCTGTGTATAGGCCTCCATAGGGGTCAATGTTTCTAAAACTTTCTCGCGGATTGGACCCGAAAACGATCTCGAAACATTCGATTTAATCGTCACGGCCTTCCCATCACCATCGAACCCAGTCCAGACCAACCTCGGAGCCCAGGAAAAACTATCCCATCCTGTTCCATTACGACAGTCTACTATAAAATTCAACATTTCCCCATCCGAAACAGAAATATCCTCAAGAACCGCTTCGACACCGGAATTAAAAACAAGCCACTCCCCAAGCAAGCCTTTCACACTCGATACAACACGGGCTCGCACTCCGTCTCCCTGATCCGTGTCGTGGCTGAGTCTGGATCTTATCTGAACATCTCCATTGGCGGGAGCCTTCCACCTCCGGATCACCATATGCCCAGGATTCTCTCCAGGATGCCCACCTCGATTATTCAATGTTGCCCAACCTAGTTTCGGATCAGGTAAATCCGGCCCACCCTGCCAGGCTCCACCAGTAAAGAAAGGGAAGGGAGTAAAATTCACGTTTGATTCCATTTCAGGAGTCCATGTCCCATATCCGTGTTCCCATTTCGGCTCAACGAGAAAAGCTGGGGATTCTGGGGTGTATTTTGAAAGAAATGTCCTCCCAAGTTCCAACTCATCAACCGTTGGCTCACGCTGAAATAAGCGTTGATAAAGCAACTCAATTTTTTCCAGTTCTGAAAGTTTCTTAAAATCCTGAACCTCATTCGCCAGCCTCCGGGCTAAATCTATGACGAAAGGATGATTCATCAAATAAAGTGTCTGCTGCGGCGCAGTAGTGGTAAACCTTTCAGGGCAGGTAGAATCCGGGTTTGCAAAATCAAATGCCCGAAACAGGTTAGGCAAGTTCTGACGGTCAATGAATCCGTACAACGTTCTTTTGTATGTAAAAGGCTCTTCGGTAATGTTCACAGGTCGTCCACCCATGGATTCATTCAAAGCCCCACTGACCATCAAAAGCGAATCTCTCAGTGGCTCCAATTCCAAACGCTTGCGATTCATTTTCCAAATCAGGAAATTGTCCGGATCCTTCTCAAAGTATCCTGCGTCTTGTCCTCGACTGGACTGCATGTAAGCGCTGGAAGTGACAATTTGGCGGATCAGTTCCTTAGTGGACCAGCCATTATCCATAAACACTGTCGCCAGGTGGTCCAGTAGGTCCGGGTGAGTCGGAGGGTCTGAACGAGTTCCAAAATCACTGGGAGTGCGAACAATTGCTTTTCCAAACAAATGAAGCCAAACCCGATTAACAAACACTCTGGCAGTCAGTGGATTATCACGGCTTGCGATGGCTCTGGCGAGTTCCAGACGACCACTGCCCTGTTGAAAAGGAGTTCGGTCTTCCCCGGATAAAACCTTGAGAAATCTTCTCGGAGCTTCAGCGCCTCGAGTTCTAGGGTTTCCTCTCAAAAATACACGAGCGTTGCCTGGGTTGGATTTGTCATACAAAACCATCCCCCTAGCCGGCGCTCCTTCATGAGTGGCTGCAAGCGAATCTATCTCACGTTGCAATCTCCGGGCTTCCTGCTGGGCTGCTACATTAAAAACTCTGCCTAAGAGATGTCCTTGTGAAACATCGAATGGAGACCCTTCGCCGTAAAGCAACCAACGCAAGTCTTCAGCATCCTGACTGGCCAAACCTTTTGCATCTCCGTTAGATTTCAGCTCCTCCTGCCACTCCTGATCAACTGCGGTTAGCGCTTCACCATAAATCCTGAGGACATCTTGTATCGATGTCGCCTTCGGCTTTTCCGCCGAGCCCCAACCCAGTCTGATGACTATGCCGGAATTCCAAGTTCCGGAAATGCCTGCTTTAAATGCATCCCCTGTGACCAGGTTCTGCTTTTCCTCCAATGTTCCAGATTCAAGAATTTCCAGGGCTTTCCAGGGACCAAATACTTCATCTTCCAAAGTCAGCCGCTGATTCAACAGATCCAGCCAACGATTTAACAGCGTTGGATCCATTTGATTTTTCCGGGCTAGGTCTTCTCTTTGACTTCCATCAAGTGAACGCGCTTCCATGGCTGCAACCAAATATTCTGCAACTCTTGATCTCAGTTCAGCGCGTGTTTCACTTTCCTTTTCAGCCAGGAAATCAATCCTTGCCTGGATTCTGCGCTCTTTTTCCTCCATGTATTCCTGATATGCCGCAGTCTGTGGAGGTTCTTTATCCAGCAACGGCAACTCGCCTGGCTCATAACTGGATGAAAAAACACCGTATAAGGAATAATAATCATCGATTGGGATCGGATCGTATTTATGGTCGTGGCATCGGGCGCAAGCGACTGTCAGCCCCATCATCCCACGGGTTACGACGTCAATTCTGTCGTCAATAATATCGTGCTGGTTGTTAAGAAATCTCCTTCCAAGAGTCAGATAACCCAATGCAGCCAGGCTTTGCGGACGATTTTCATTCGCCAGTTGATCTGCTGCAATCTGCTCCATCAGGAATTGATTGAAGGGTAAATCATCATTGAAAGCCTTAACCACATAATCCCGGTACGTGTATGCAAACGGGTATTTGCGTTCTTCCTGAAAAACATATCCTTTGCTGTCAGCATATCTGGCCACATCCAACCAATGCCGCCCCCAGCGCTCCCCAAAGCCAGGTGAAGCTAGAAACTTTTCAACATAATGACGATACGCGTCTTCCCGTGGGTCATTCACAAACGCTTGCACATCTGCCGGACTTGGAGGCATTCCCAGCAAGTCAAATGAAAGTCGACGTATTAATGTTCGCCGGTCCGCTCGCACCGCAGGTTTCATTTCAGCTTTTTCCAGCTGCGACAGAACGAAATAGTCGATGGAACGCGATGGCCAATCCTGATTCGTAACTTCCGGCAGTTGAGGATCTCTCACTGGTTGAAAAGCCCACATCGGATCATGCTCCGCCACCTCAGCATGAGAGTGATCCAGCAATCCTGTTGAAAGAAACAACAAAGTCAGAGCGCGGCAGCTTAAGAAAAAAAATTCTTTAACTGCGAGAATCGCGCAGTGTGACTTGAAACTTGGTCGATATTTTCTCATCGATCTAATATAGCCTACGGTTTAAAGAGTCGGTTGGACATATCGTGACCGCCGATATGAGAGCAAATCCCGAAGTTTGGGTAAATTTCTTACTCTCGATCCCGACTGGTTTTCAATTTGCGTAACTTGCTCTCCGAAAGAATGCCTTCGCATAAATCGGGTATTCCGTAAACATAAAGCCTAAAACCAGGGTGGCGCAACTACTTCACGTCTTGGACACCTAACTAATTGAGCATTTCAGAAGAATTTTTTGACGCTTTCGCTTTAGCTCGCTTCTCCTCAAAAAATGCGCGAATCAGACGCCCACATTCTTCTTCGCGGATGCCTCCAGATATATCACATCGATGGTTAAAGGATTCGAACTGAAGCAGATTGATAGCCCCCCCTGCTGCGCCTCCTTTAGGGTCGCGCAAACCATACACCACGCGTCCGACTCTGGATTGAACCATAGCTCCAGCGCACATCGGACAAGGTTCTTTGGTAACGTAGAGGGTACATTCATTCAAACGCCAGTCTCCTATTGCTGCTTCAGCCT
>JAUIHU010000627.1 GCA_030432175.1 Verrucomicrobiia bacterium
GCCGCTGCCCCGGAAAGCACAGCATCCAGCGCTGCGCGCAAATCACTGGCCGTTACGGGAGTGTCGGACCCAGGTCGGCTGCCATCCATTTGACCGCGGTAAACCAGCTTTTTGTCTCCATCAAATACGTAAAAGTCCGGAGTGCAAGCAGCTTTGTATGCCTTTGCCACATCCTGACTTTCGTCGTAAAGGTAGGGAAAGGTGTAGCCTGCCAGTTGAATTTCCTCCAGCATCTTGGCCGGACTGTCATCCGGGTAGTTGGCGACATCATTGGAATTGATCGCGATCACTGCCACGTCTTTGGCCTGATACTCCTTACCCAGGTCCGCCAATGCTTTGCGGATATGTTTGACGTAAGGGCAGTGGTTGCAGATGAACCCAATCACATAAGCCTTGGAACCCTGAAAATCGTTCAGGGATACGGTTTTGCCATTTGAATCCGGCAAACTGAAGTCCGGAGCCACGGTTCCCAATGGAATCATTGTGGAAGGTGTTAAAGCCA
This sequence comes from Verrucomicrobiia bacterium, assembly GCA_030432175.1. Lineage (GTDB taxonomy): Bacteria > Verrucomicrobiota > Verrucomicrobiia > Limisphaerales > JAUIHU01 > JAUIHU01. The sequence continues at coordinate 503 of JAUIHU010000627.1, forward strand.
TACCCAAAAAATGAAAAGAAACCCGAAGAAAGCCAATTCTTTTTTTCTTCGCGTCTTTGCGTCTTTGCGTGAAACAATTTTTAATTCCTAATTCTCAATTTTTAATTTTAAATCAACTCATGTTTTCCCCTCATGCTGTGCAACTTATCCATCGGAACCCCCTGCGTCTGGGTATTTCGGTAGTTGGAGTTTTAGGACTGCTGACCGTGCTGTCCGCTGGTTCTGATTCCTGGCCTGATTCCGGTGAGTCCATTTACATGGACTTTGGAACGTTTTCGGCTGCGAATGTCGATTCCAGTGAAGCGACTTTGGAATTCAAATCGATTCCAGTTGAAAAATCATTCTCCGTTCCAACGCCAGGAAAAGCGCAGGTGACCAGTGTCCATTGGAGCCAACCCGCCCCAGATAGCGCCCAACCTTCCTGGACAATCAGCGAAGATCCAGAGGCTTTAAAGATTCATCTGCCAGAAGATTCATCACCCACGGCACGATTCCTGGTGGTGGAATCCACCGACAAATCCCGACAATTCATTGGAGGTCGGATAACTTTTTTGAGCGATTCTGCCGAAAAATCTTCAGCCGGTTCTGAGTTTATCTGGAATTATAAACCAACGCGCTGGGGACGTTATGATGTGGAAATCACTTACAGCGCCACCCAGGATTTCAATCCGCTGAAAGTCGCTGTCAAAGAAGACCAGTTTGAATCGAGCGCTCCTTCAACTGGCGGACTGGACGTGATCCGAAACCTCTCAATCGGTCGCATTTACCTAGCGGATGAAAAAGCATTTGAACTGAAAGTCACACTGGACTCCGAACTCTGCAGTGACCGCTTCCAGCTTCGGGCCGTCACGCTACGCCCCGCGCCTGAGGGAGATCCGATCGTACAAGACAGCGAGTCCGGCGCATTGGAACTTCACTCCAGACAAGCCATCACTCGAAGTGTCCTGATGCGATACGAGCCTCGGGATATCAAAAACTGCCTGGGGTACTGGGCCAATCCTGCGGACTGGGCAGAGTGGCGATTTGAAGTTAACGAACCGGGAACATTCTATCTGGACGTCTTTCAGGGATGCGGCAAGGGGCATGGTGGGAGTGAAGTGGCAGTGGAAGTGGCAGGACAACGGTACACCTTTGAAGTTCTGGACACCGGCCATTTCCAGAATTTCGTGCAGCGTCGACTGGGAAAAATTTTTCTGCCACAAGCCGGATCCTACACGTTGAAAGTCAATCCGATCATGAAAGCCGGCGGAGCTGTCATGGATATCCGAACGATTCAACTGAAACCCGTTAAAGACACCACCTCCAGCGCCGTTCTCATGCAGTCCATTCAAGAGGCAAAACGCATTTTGATATTAGGGGACAGTATTACCTATGGCGGTGGTTATGTAGTCAATCTGGAAACCGCCCTGCGACAAGCATTTCCTCAATCCGCTTTTGAAATCATCAACATCGGACTGCCCAGTGAAACGGTCTCAGGTCTCTCCGAACCCGGCCATGCGGGTGGCAGATTTCCTCGTCCCGCATTGGGAGAACGACTGGATCGCGCCTTCGACTTGGTCAATCCGGATCTCGTATTTGCCTGCTACGGAATGAATGACGGCATCTATTATCCGTTTTCCACTGAGAGCTTTGAAGCCTTTCAGAATGGGATCTATGCGTTGAGAGATCGCGCTGCAGAGGACAACGTTCCGGTCATTCACCTCACCCCACCGGTGTTTGATCCACACCCTATTCGCAATCGCACGTTGCCCGCCGGACTGGATCAATACAATCAACCTTATGAAGGTTACGACGATGTTCTTTTTCTTTATGGAGAATGGTTGCTGGCGCAGCAAATCGAAGGATGGTCGGTGATTGATATTCATGGTCCGATGAAACGAGTCATCAATCGCAGCCGGGAAACCAACCCGGACTTCATCCTGGCCGGAGACGGCGTTCATGCCAATGCACAGGGACACTGGATCATGGCCCGCGAAGTTCTGAAAGCATTGGAAGTCAGCGTCCCCGGACTCGACCAGGACACGCCCGATCATTGGATGGGATCCGATCCCGTCCTGCCGCAAGTCAGGAAGCTGGTATCCAAAAAACAATCCATTTTGAAAGACGCCTGGCTCAATCATGTCGGGCATTTACGTCCCGGAATGCGGGCAGGTGTTTCCATACATGAAGCCGCAGAACAGGCGAGACAACTCGACGTGGACATTTTCCAAACCCTGAATCCCACGTGGCCTGGCAAGCGCACAACGTGGCATGGATTTGACACCGTGCACTTGGACATCCAGGGATTCGCAGCCACCGTTGTACTCCCGAAAGCCCCGGCAGCCGGAGCGCCCTGGGTCTGGCACGGAGAGTTTTTCGGCCACAAACCTGCGCCCGACATCGCCCTACTGGAAAAGGGATTTCACGCCGTTTACCTGCGCATCCCGGATCGATTGGGCGGACCGGAAGCCGTAGCGCGCTGGAATGATCTTTATAGAGAACTGACTCAGGTGTATGGACTCTCCAGCAAACCGGCGCTGGTTGGATTGAGTCGTGGAGGTTTGTATTGTTACAACTGGGCCTCCAGAAATCCGGATCAAGTCAGTTGTATTTATGGCGACGCGCCGGTCTGTGATTTCAAGAGTTGGCCGGGGGGATTCGGAAAAGGCAA
>JAUIHU010000628.1 GCA_030432175.1 Verrucomicrobiia bacterium
GCCTTTCCCTTCCAGTGGCTTTATCCGGGGATATAAATATAAACACTAGCGCTCCCTACAAGCTACATGCTGGAGATGAGTTTTTTGTGGAAAGATGTAACTGGATCCCTTTCGACAATCCGCCTGAAGAAATCAGAGGACGAGTTCACATCCGATACAACCACCCTGGCATAGATGGAACGATTTACCCTCAGCCAGATGGCTCGGCGAAAATCGTATTGGATGAAAATGCTCGCGCTATTACTCCAGGACAAGCTTGTGTGTTTTATGATGGAGATGTGGTCCTGGGTGGCGGCTGGATCACCAGAACTGCAAATCCCAAACTACAAAAGAACTCCCAAGAGAAAGAATTGGATCCAGCGCTGACCTGATCTGGTCTATTTGCATTTAAACTGAATGAACAACAACCACATAGACAACCAACCCAATAACCCACTCCCATCATTTCTCTCTGGAAGCGATCCTATCCTGGTGATTGTCACAGCGCCTGATTCAGATACGGCAAAGAACATCATCCAGGGAGCGCTTCAGAATAAGTTCGTTGCTTGCGCAAATCTGATTCCTGCAATTGAGTCGTTTTACTGGTGGCAGGGAGCGATTGAAAATTCAAATGAAACACTGATTCTTTTCAAAACTGTTTACGCCAAAGCTCCGGAACTGGAAGCATATGTCAGGGAAGCGCATCCTTATGACACGCCTGAGTTCATTGTACAGACCTTAAGTGGAGGTTCGGAAAAGTATTTAAACTGGATTCGGACTTCGGTGGGGCTTCCTGAGGAAACTTCTCAGTCTCTTTAGGCTTGGCTTCAGTTGTTTGACTTTCTTTTCTTTCGATCCAGCAAAGCACATCGACTTTCAGCCATGATCTGGTTAAAAAAGATCATGGCTTTTTTCATTTCCAATCATTTTCAAAGGGGCAAATCTGCTGGTTGCCTGCTATCAATCCTTGGATTCATTGCATTTTCTCCAGCGACAATCCTTACGCGTTCTGCAACTGTTGAAGAAACTCCAGAACAAGCAGCGGCTTTGCGGATCATCTCACGAATTGTAGAGCCTCAGCATGAGCACGTTCATTCCAGTTCCCTGGCATGGACCCCTGATCACCGAATCATCGCTGCCTGGTACCAGGGCAGTGGTGAAAGAACGGCTGATGATACCCGCATCATGGGAGCTGTTGGAAATCCTGACAGCGGTGTTTGGGGGCCAGCATTTACATTGGCGGATGTCATCGATTTCCCGGATTGCAATCCTGTCGTCTTCACTGACGATGAGGGTAGGCTTCATCTTTTTTGGATCACAGTCCGAGGTCATCGGTGGGAACGCAGTTTACTCATGCACCGGACCGCGAATGATTTTAACGAATCCGGACAACCAATATGGAATTGGCAAACGCCGATTCTTCTCAAGCCGGGCATTGATTTTGCAGACAATCTAGCCGCTGGTTTTCGTGACTTGGATCGAGAGGAATCCATGTGGGCGGAATATGCGCCCCCGTACACAAGAATGTTGATTGAAGCCGCAAAGAATCCAGTCAACCGCCAGGAAGGTTGGATGCCCAGAAATCATCCTATCGTCTTAAACAACGGAAATCTGTTACTTCCACTCTATTCAGATGGATTTAACATTTCGATAATGGCTCTCTCCAACGACAAGGGAAAAACCTGGCAGGCAAGTCAGCCAATTGCTGGTTGGGGTCCGATTCAGCCTACTGTAATTGAGGATTCAACAGGTAAACTTACAGCTTGGTTTCGTGATTCAGGGGAAGCTCCTGGAAGAGTCCAAATCAGTCATTCATCGGATCATGGAAAGTCCTGGACGCCGACTGTGGACAGCGACTTGCCAAATCCCGGGTCCAGCATGGAAGCGATCACTTTGAAATCTGCGTCAGGGCCCAACAACAAACCTTGGGTGGCGATGATTTATAATCATTCTGAGAATCGACGCACCCACATGCGGGTTGCTCTCAGTCCAGACGAGGGAAAAACATGGCCTGAGAATCTGAGTCGCTCATTGGGAGCTGCCAGAGAACTTGGGTATCCCAGTATGATCGAAGGCAAAGACGGACGCATCCATATTAGTTACTCAGAAAAAACCGACCGCGGTGAAGCGATCGGTTATGAGAGTTTGGATTTGGATTGGATCTTAAGAATTAACGACTGATGCGTCCAGGCTCACGAACGCCAGAGCCATTTCGATCAGTCAATCGGTCTCCCAAGTCTTCTCTTGCCAACTCAGCCAGGCCCTGGAGTCGTTCAACGATTTTAGGGTACTGGTCTGCCAGGTCGGTTGTTTCCGAGATATCATTTCCAAGATGATACAATTCTGTGCCTGTTCTTGCTTGTTGGTAAGGATTTGGAATGCCGCCTGTTCCACCAGGCCGCCCATTCATGGTTCGATAAGAATGCGGAAAGTACAGTTTCCATTTCCCACTCAGGACTGCATGTAGTTCGTTGGTTTTATAATAGAAATAATATGCAGTGTGAGGATTCGATGCATTTGGCTGGTCCGTGATCACGCTCCAGACATCCAATCCATCAATCGGATGACATGGCAAGTCAGCGTCGATTAAGTTGGCCACAGTTGGCAGAATATCGATGGTCATCATTGCAGTATCACATTCATAACCAGCAGGAATTCTCCCAGGGAATCTCATCACACAAGGTTCCCTGACACCACCCTCCCAGGCAGTTCCCTTGCCTTCTCTCAGCGGTAAAGCCGATCCTGAGTGATCTCCGTATGAAAGCCAGGGACCGTTATCCGACGTGTAAATGATCCACGTATCCTCACTCACACCCGTGTCTTCCAGAGCTTTCATGATCTGTCCAACGGACCAATCCAGTTCCATGATCACATCCCCGTACAAACCGCGTTCAGATTTCCTTTTAAACTTGTCTGAGACAAACAACGGGACATGTGGCTGTGGGTGCGGAACATAGAGGAAGAAAGGGTTGTTCTGATTTCGATGAATGAAATCTACTGCCTTTTCAGTGATTCGGGTCGTTAAATCGGTCTGATCTTCCAGGGTCTCAATAACTTCCTCATTTTCGAATAACGATAGTGGAGGGTAGCCGGTTGGATTAGTGGGGTGCTTGGGCCACATGTCATTGGAGTAAGGAATTCCAAAGAACTCATCAAATCCGTGTC
>JAUIHU010000629.1 GCA_030432175.1 Verrucomicrobiia bacterium
TCCAGTCGTTGCCCGGGAGTTTCGTGAGTGCGCTCCGTTCCATCAACGCGCACGGATCCACCGACGATTTTATCTAAACCAAATAGAGCCCGCACGGTTTCGGTTCGACCACTGCCAATTAATCCAGCCAACCCCAGAATTTCTCCTTTACGAAGGGATAAATTGACTGACTTTGGCTTTGTTTCGCCCCGAACCTGGTCCAGTTCCAATACCACATCTCCCGGATTGCGATTGTGATTCGGATAAATATCCTTCATTTCACGCCCAACCATCCAGTGGATGATTTGTTCTATCGGGGTTGAATTCATATCCCCGGTCGCTATGGTTTCTCCGTCGCGCAGTACTGTAAACCGATCAGCAACCTGCTGGCACTCTTCCAGGAAATGACTGATGTAAATCACGCTCACTCCCCGACTTTTAAGACGCTCAATGACCTCAAACAAATTCTGAACGTCCACTTGAGTCAGACTACTGGTTGGTTCGTCCATGATCAGGACTTTAGGATCACTCAGGAGCGCTCTGGCAATCTCCACAATTTGCTGTTCAGCGATAGAGAGCGAAGAGATCGGCGCGTTAAGGGGCAGGTTGGTATGATGAAGAGCCTCCAAAGCTTCTCGGGCCATGCGATCCCGTTCCGCTGATCGAATCCAGCCCCAGCGGCTCGGTTCACTTCCAAGAGTAATGTTTTCCGCAACGCTTAGGTGAGGCGCCAGATTCAGTTCCTGATAAATCATCGCTATACCGCACTCGCGGGCATGACTCGGATTTTCAGGGGTAAATGGTTTTCCTTCCAAAAACATTTGCCCTGAATCAGGTCGCAGAGCGCCGCTGAGTGTTTTCATCAACGTGCTTTTTCCTGCGCCATTCTCTCCAATCAACGCATGCGCTTCTCCAGGCAGTATCTCAAGATCCACCCGCTTCAAAGCAATTGTCGCTCCGAACCGTTTCTCCACGCCCTGCATGGATAGTAATGGTCGGGTCTGATTTACATTCGGGTGGTCCATTGCAAAATATTCCGGTCGCAAGAAACTAATGCATCCAGTCAAAGGATTAAAATAAAAATCAAGAAACTAGAATTGAAAAAGTGTTCTGTTAATTCAGAACTGGTGGATAAATTATAAACAGACGCATGTCAAAATTGAGTAGCTTTGCCCATCATCTGGAAGATTCTGCGACTCAATCAGGTTTCTGTTGAGGGTCGGGATCCCTAGGATTTTCTTCCTGTTGCGTTGGAATTTTAAGATGGTCAATCAGTCTCAGTCCCCACTGAGCTTCAGTTACACGAATTTCAATAGGAATGTCTGGACCCTGTATGCCTCTCGAAAGTAAGGCAAAGGAGCTGGCTTCTTCTTCACCAGGTTGGATGTTATTGAAGGAAATGGGTTCAGACTGAAATAGACGGGCTCCGGATCCTATACTTGGATCCAATATCAACTGTACACTGACATTCTGAGCCGGCGCTGTTCCGTCGTTCCGAACTGTTACCCGAATATCAGCTCCTTCCATCGGTTCCAGAATTCCATTTCCATTGCCGGTGGATACCCCAATGCCATCTTCACTCCAGACAATTTCAGTCACTAACTTCGGCAAGTCAGCCGGTATCACTTCCAGTTCCAATTCCAAATCGGTTGGCTTGAGTCCATACAATTCCTCGAAATGAATTTGTATTGTGTATTTTCCCTCGGGTGTTTCCACTGGAATCGGAAGTTCCAAGGTCCGGGATACGTTTTCAATCGGAGCAATATGTCCAAAATATATCGGCCCCATCTGCCGGCTCATCCACGGAGCATTCACGAATGCCATTGTTCGAAAGAGGTTTCCTTTCCCTATGTTGGTCAGGTTAATTTGCAGAGTGGCAGATTTTCCTGCTTTTGCTTTGTTTTTATCCCAGGCAACTTCCACCATTGGTTTTGGGGGAGCTTCAGGTTCACCCATGTGCCAGCGAATTAATTGTTCTCCAATTTGGAATTTAGGACCTCCCAGATTCCAAATCGCCACTGTTCCATTATCACCAGCGCCCGCCAGCCAATCTCCTTCAGGTGAAAACGACACCGATCGAACAGGGCCATCCAGAGGAAATTTCTTTGGTAATTCTTGCCTGCTGGGAGTAAACCATACTTGAATCTGGTTCTCAACAGATGCGGCAAACCAGGGTCCCATTATCCCAAACGCCAAATCATCCGCAGAGGATTTGAGCCCTAGAATTCTATGAGCTACCGTTGCTTTCTCAATGTCATAAATGTAAATGACCGGATCTCCCCCGCTGCAAAAAATCCATCTTCCATCCGAACTGAAGGTAATTTTGTTGAGAAACTGCGTGATGGTTACCGACCATGGCGTTGTAATGCTGGCTGATAGACTTTTCGAATCAACCGATTTTGAATTGGGATCGAATGGAGTAAAATCTTTAAGAGACCAAAACCTGAGCGCACCGTCTCCGCCGGCAGAAGCCAGATAACTTCCATCTGGGCTAAAAGCAAAATCCTTGAAAAACGAATATCCCGGCGCTGGAATAATGTGCACTGGATTCCAGGAAACCGTGTCCCAGATGATGGCTTTTTCAGGGCCTCCCGTGACCAACAATGATCCAAACTGGCTGAACTTCATGGATAAAATGCGTTCGTGGCCAGTATGCAGCATTTTTAAAGTCTGCCAGGATTCTGTATCCCAGATTCTCAAGAGTCCATCCTGAGTGCAGGCTGCCAGGAGTTTAGTTTGTCTGGATGTTGCCAGTTGAGTAAATTTTCTTGGCGATTGGCTTAATATCCAGGCAGTATCATTCTTTTGCCAATCCCAAATCCTGAGTGAACCGTCACCCAAAGTGAATGCCAGACGGTCACCCTCCTGAATAAAAACCAGATCTAATGCCGGGGACTCAACATTCCTGAGGAATCTGTAAGATAATATATCTAACGGAACATCTCGATCACTCTCAAAAAGAGGGGGTTCATCTTCATTATCAAAGAACCTGGCGGTCGAAACGTTGTCTTGTGATTTTGATTGGGTTTTTACAGGAGGATAAACCTGCTGGTATTCAGGTTCCTTCCGGCCCATTGACCCGGCAGAGTTACTGCAACCGGAAAATACTGTCGCGGCAATGAAAACAAGCAAAGCACAGGAAAGAAAAATCGACGCCAGGTTTCC
>JAUIHU010000630.1 GCA_030432175.1 Verrucomicrobiia bacterium
TGCTCCAGACCGTCAACAAAATTCAGGAAAACATACGTGAATCGGATGTTCTGGGTCGGATTGGAGGAGATGAGTTTGCGATACTGATGGAAGACACCAGCATCGAGCAGGCAATTGACACTTCCAAACGATTGATCCACTTCTTTGAAGAATTTCGACTGAAAGAAGGAGAAAACAGCTTTGCTATCGGACTCAGTATCGGGATCTGTAACATCCTGGAAGCGCAGACATCTGAGGAAGCATTGGCTCAAGCGGATTCAGCATGTTACGAAGCCAAAGTGCGTGGCGGAAACCAGTACGAGGTTTACACCCAAGGCACCAAAGAGTTTTTCCGCCTCAGCAAAAACGCCAGCTGGTCAATCCGCATCAAGGACGCGATCAAGGAGGACCGAATCGAACTCTGGGCGCAGCCAATAGTCCCGATCCAACCCCACCACAAGAAGTACTTCGAAGTACTGCTGCGCATGCGGGAAACGAATGGCGAACTGGTTTTCCCTGGCACATTGATCCCGGCAGCGGAAATGTTCGGCAGCATTCGCCAGCTAGATCACCATGTTCTGAAATCCGCCATTCGCTATCTGGAGCGCTTTGAAGAACTCAACCTTTCAATCAATCTTTCCGGCAGAACGGTCAGTGACGAGAAGTTCATCGAACAAATCAAGGATGTGCTGAACTCTACCACTGCCAACCCGCAGCAAATCGTCCTGGAAGTCACGGAGTCCTCGATGATTTCCAATATGGGGATGGCTCATTCATTTCTTTCCGAGGTCAAATCTTACGGGGTGAAGATTGCATTAGATGACTTCGGAGCCGGCTTTTCCTCCTTAAGCTATTTGCGCGACCTGCCTTACGACATCATTAAAATTGACGGCGGATTTCTGAGAAATGTTCACAACGATTCCTTCAATCAGACATTGGTGAAATCAGTGAACGATATCGCCCATACTCTGGATAAGAAAACTGTCGCGGAGTTTGTGGAAAGTGAGGAGATTTACGAATTCGTAAAGGCGATCGGGATCGATTTTGTCCAAGGCTACCATCTGGGCAAACCCAGCCCGCTGGCGACACTGATGAACTGATGTTTCATGTTTAACGGTTGCGTTGTTTGGCGGAATTCGATTTCTGAATGCGTTACCTGTCGGTTGTTTTTTCTGTCGATGTTTCCGCGGATAGGACGTCGCGTGTACATCCGGGTTGGTTTTGGGATTTGGATGTGGATACCGGGGGTGGATAACAACGGGGGTGGATAACAACGGGGGTGGATAACGCCAGGGGTGGATGTCTGTTCCAGGGCTAGCGCCCTTCGCTACGCACGGGTCGCCCGGAGGGCTAGGATTTAGGGCTGACGCCCTTTTGTCCTTTGCTACGCACGGGTCGCCCGGAGGGCTAGGATTTAGGGCTGACGCCCTTTTGTCCTTTGCTATGCATGGGGCGCGCGGAGGGCTAGGAATTAGGGCTGGCGCCCTTTGGTTTTGGGTGAGGTTTTTTTAATATGAAAATTCGTAAAATTAGCGTTTATCAGGTTGACCTGCCTTTGCATGAGGGTGGCTATAAATGGTCGGGGGGAAAATCAGTGACCGTTTTCGATAGCGTCCACGTTTGCGTGGAATCCGATTCGGGTGTCACTGGTTGGGGTGAGGTTTGCCCTCTGGGACCAGCCTATCTGCCTGCTTATGCAGAAGGAGCGCGAACCGGTATTCAATTCCTCGGCCAACAGCTGATTGGAGAAAATCCTCTGGAGTTGTCCAAGCTCAACCGACGCATGGACCAGATCCTGAAAGGCCACCCTTACGTCAAATCTGCGATCGATATGGCTTGCTGGGATTTATTGGGTAAAGTGACCGGACAGCCAGTTTGCTCTTTGCTGGGCGGACGTTATGAAGAAGATTTTGTTCTGTACCGTGCGATTTCCCAGGAAGATCCGGAAACGATGGCTTCGCGTGTAGCGCAGTACCGAGAGGAAGGTTACCGGCGGTTTCAGTTAAAGGTCGGCGGGGATCCGGATGTGGATATCGAACGCATTCATCGCGTCGCTGAGAAACTCCAGCCCGGTGATCGTCTGGTGGCTGATGCCAATACCGGTTGGACCCAGCACGAAGCGATGCGTGTGGTTCGGGCAGTCAAAGGTTTGGATGTTTACATTGAGCAACCTTGCCTGACTTACGAAGAATGTCTTGCCGTTCGACGCAACACCGATCACCCGTTCGTGCTGGATGAGGTCATTGATGGCATGGATGCGCTGGCAAGAGCGAAAGCAGACCTGGCCATGGATGTGGTGAATTTGAAGATCAGCAAACTGGGAGGCCTGACTAAAGCCCGCCTGGCTCGGGATTGGTGTGTTTCAATGGGAATCGCCATGACACTTGAGGATAGTTGGGGAGGCGATATCGTGACGGCAACGATTTCTCATTTTGCTCACAGCTGCCCAACAGATTTGCTTTTCACCTCCACTGACTTTAACAGTTACGTCACCCTGAGTACTGCCGAAGGCGCGCCGCAAAGAAAGAATGGAAGACTTGCCGCGTCGAAACGTCCCGGACTCGGAATCCAACCCAAACTGGAGGCGATCGGACAGCCCATCTTTGAAACCACCGGCGCCTGAAGTCGGATCCAATCTGAACCTGACAGCTGCTGTTCAGCAAATAACCTCCCGGGTCTGCGGAGTCTCAAGGTCGTTTGAAATCTCTTATGAAATGGTCTGCCATGAAATTCAGCTACTGTATCTGGATCTCGATCTCTATCGCTCACATCGCTCTCAGCGGAATCGTCGCAGCGCAGTCGCTTTCTCCATCGGGTGAAACGCCATTTATATTCGGGGAAAGTGAAAGCGCTTCTGAGGAACAGTATCACGGCATTCAGCTTCGATCGGATCTTCAGATTGAATTGTATGCCAGAGAGCCGCTGGTGCAGGATCCGGTTGCCCTCTGCTTTGACGCCAACGGCTGGGCTTATGTGGTGGAAATGCGGGACTACCCTTATGGTCGAGGACCGAACCGCGAACCGATGGGAACGATTCGTTTGTTGAAAGATACGGACTGGGACGGTGACGCGGACGAAGCGATTCTTTTTGCGAAGAACCTGAGTTTCCCAACCTCCATCACGCCCTGGAAAGGTGGAGTTCTGGTTTCGGCGCCACCGGAAGT
>JAUIHU010000631.1 GCA_030432175.1 Verrucomicrobiia bacterium
CCAGAGTTCTATTTTAGCCATTGGAGGAGAAGCTGATTGGTCATCTCCACCTCTGGGCGGGTACAATCTCTGTTACATCAAACCGTTAGCCAATCAGGCGGCCGTCACTCTGGATGAATACGCCGCCCCCGCTGTCGCCACCTGGCAGGCAGGTGTTGGAAGGGTAGCCGCATTCACCGGGGAAGCAGACGGCGAATTTAGTGGTCCGTTCACCCAATGGGGATCCGTCGGAGATTTCTATTCCACTCTGGCCCGATGGGTTGCTGGAGAAACGCAACAGGCGCCGGACGGAATCTGGGTGACGCAGGAGTTGCGGGAGGGATCCAATGTGCTTCAGCTGCATTTAGATCCGTCCCGTCAGGGAGATCCATTCCCCAACCCACCTGAAATCCGAGTCCTGCGAGGAGAACGTGGCGCGGCGCCTGTCAAAGAAACGCATTCTTTTCGATGGAAAAACGCGGACACCTTGGAAGCCAATCTAGGTCTGACCGGAGCTGAAACCATACTGGCGACCGTTGATTTTTCATCAATTGGAGGAACCGCGATGAGTCTGCCGCCGGTGAGATTGCCATATTCACCTGAATTCAAGCCGGAATGGACTGAGCGTGGTTCTGCCACGTTAAAGGATATGGCTCGTCAGACCGGAGGGAGAGAACGGACCGAACTTGCCTCCATCTGGGAAGAGATTCCGCTGAAATCGCAATCTTTGGAACTTGCGCCTTGGGCATTGGGTTTGGCGGCGTTTTTGTTTTTTGTGGAAATCCTGGAACGCCGAATGGCGGTCTTGAGCAAACTCAACTGGAACCCGAAAAGAGTGCTATCACAGACAGAATCCCAGACCGAAGAATCTGACACCCAAAATGAAACCTCGGCTGGGCTTAAGAAATTGCGTGGTTGGTTTAAAAAATCTTCGTCAGCTTCGATCACTGATTCTGAAGTTGCAAAAGAGACGGCAAATCAAAGCAGCGTTGCGTCATCGACGGCTTCCAAAACCACATCCAACACAGCTCAACCCCAAAAGCGTTCATCTCTCAGCGCCATGAAACAGGCGAGAGAAAAAGCGAAGTCGAGAACCCGACGGTGAACGCGTGTTTTGATTCAACATTTGATCCACGCCATTTTTTCTATAAGTTCAATGAATGGCCGAAAGCCAAAACATTTCATCAACGAAAACTCCCCCAAGGCCTGATCATCGACTTTCTAAGAGGAAGCGAATCAGGAAATTTCTGGTAATCTTCAGGAAGTTATCGCTGGTGTTGATACTTTTCCTGCTGCTCTCGCCAGTTTGGAGTCCATGGCTTTTGAAACCCATTGCATCGCTGGTGGGATTGGAAATCGGGGATTGGCAATATCAGAGTTGGCGATTTGTGAAGCTGGAGAAAGTTCGGTTCCAAACAGAAGCTTTCGAGTTTGAGGTAAATCAACTCATTTTCCAGCAGCCTGTCTTTTATTTTACACGTTGGATCAGTCCCGGCTCCGGGCGGGAAGAGTTATTGGAGCTACAGGACTGGAAGTTACTGATTCGGCCCAGTCAGGAAAAATCACCCACCAACCCGAATTTCAAAGCGCCCGGACCCGCTCTAAGTTGGGTGAACCGCAACCGAGGTTGGTTTCGCTGGCTGCATCCAGCATTGAAGCTACGTTCGGGTGAGGTTTTGTTTGAATCTGGCGATAATACTTTTTCTGTCATCGTTCCAAAAATCCAAGCCAGTCTGATAGGCGCCAAAATTCAAGCTCAATACCTTCCAGCCAATGTGTGGTTCAATGGAGAGCTTTTCTGGTTCGACTCCAATACGGATCAAACCTACCCACCTATTCAAGCTACTTACTGGCTTCATGCTCCGCTGGACCCTTTTCAAATCAAAGAACCTCTTTCAGTTCGGGGTTCATTGAGCCTCACCGAATCAGCAAATCCGGTGGCGCCTGCAGGTGAAGAGTCAACGCTCCCTGTAGACGCGCATATCCAAGGGAGCAATCTGGGAGTGGATTGGACGGTGCAAGCGTTTTTCGACTCCGAGGATTGGATCCCTGAAAATGCCGGATTCAAGATTCCTCAGCAGAATTTTGATTTGCAATTCTTGTCCAATACGCAATGGCAAGTTCCCTGGTCCAGCTTCAACACGCAGATTGATCTCGACTGGAGCGCAGGCGAATTGGCATGGGCTCTGGAATTGGAAGAGATTTCATCCCAAACAGAGCCGGATCCGCAAGCAGAAGCAAGCTCTCTCACATCCATTCAGTCCAACGGACAGGCGAACATGGAAAGGATCGTGACTGAATCCTTATCTGTGACTGGACCGGGATTTGACACCCAAATTCAAGACCTGGAATTGCAGAAGCAAGGGACAGATTTGCTGGACTGGACAATCAACGCTTCAGCGCCTGCCGGAATCGAATTGAAGTTGCCAGAGATCACCCAAACCGTCGATCGATGGATCCTTCCCGTTCTCGAAAACTTCGGAGCAGCATTTGAAATTCCTGAACCGCTTCAATCTTTGAGCGGAACTATTGGCCTGCAAATTGATTATCCCGACCAATTAAAAGACCTTGAAGGAACCTTCGTGGACATACAGGGCTCTGATTGGGACTGGCAGGAACAGGAATTACCAAATTGGACATCCAAAATTGAAATCGTCTCCTCACCAGTCATGGATTTTGCGTTGACCGTAGCAGACGAAAGATTTCAAGTGGAACCAATCGTTGAAGCCCGAGGAGCGCTGGATTTGCAAGAGCTGCATCTGGCAGCCGTGGAAGTCAACGGGGTGGCTAGCTCACAAGCTCTGGCTCGTTGGATCCCTGAAGGAATTCTGATCGGTAATGTGGACTTCAGCTTCAGCATTCAACGCCCCATATCGCTGGTACAAATGGGAACGATTCCAGCGCAAGGCCAGTTGAAAGTCGAATCCCTCGACCTCCCCGGTCTTCGCTCGTGGAACAATCTCGAGTTGGAGTGGAACTCGGATTGGGATAATACAATAGAACCGGTCGATGAAGCGCTTGCTGCTCTGAACTGGAACCTCGGTTTTGAGCAAGAATCCGGGACCCTGACCGCTGCTGGAAATTTGGGTGTCAAGAATTCACTCGACTCACTGACGTTGCAAATCCAGGCATTGAATTGGAGTCCAGTCGCTGGGTCA
>JAUIHU010000632.1 GCA_030432175.1 Verrucomicrobiia bacterium
GGCGAGTTTGTCTGAAGAAACAGGATGCGAAATTTTCGTGAAGGCGGAATTTTTGAATCCAGGAGGGAGTATCAAAGATAGAGTAGCACTCAATATTGTGAAAGAGGCTATGCAACAAGGTAAACTCCATGAAGGTGGGCTGATTACAGAAGGTACAGTGGGGAGTACAGGGGTTAGTCTAGCGATGGTTGCAGCAGCTTTTAAATGTCGATGTTTCATAGCAATGCCAGATGATGCTGCCATAGAAAAGGCGATAATATTGGAAGCCCTCGGGGCGGACGTTCAGCGTCTTCGTCCTGTAAGCATTGCTCATCCAGAGCACTTCGTCAATGTAGCACGAAGGAAAGCACAACAAGAAGAAAATGCTATTTTTGCGGATCAATTCGAAAACACTGCCAATTTCCATGCCCACGTCACAACTGGATGTGAAATTTGGAACCAAACAAAGGGCAGAGTGGACGCTTTTGTTTGTGGCGCTGGAACTGGTGGTACAATTGCGGGTATTTCTAGAACTTTGAAGGACAAGAATCCATCTGTACAAGCTTTTCTTGTTGATCCTCCGGGAAGTGGGCTGTACAACAGAGTTACGAGAGGCGTCATGTATACAAAAGAAGAAGCTGAGGGGAAACGGCTTAGAAATCCGTTTGATACAATAACAGAGGGTGTTGGCATCAATAGACTGACTGCCAACTTTTCCAAAGCTAAGATAGATGGCGCTTTTCACTGTTCTGATCGTGAAGCTGTCGAGATGGCTGCTTATTTAATGAGAAATGAAGGTTTATTTGTAGGAAGCTCTAGTGCTGTCAATTGCGTTGGAGCTTTGACTACTCCAGCTTCATGAGATTTGACCAGTTCAGCGATCCTTTCCAGAACCGCCGGATGATCTGCGGCAACGTCATACTTTTCACTGGGATCTTCATTAAGGTTAAAGAGTAATGGCGGATCATGTTTCACAGCTTTCTGCCCCACATATTCAGTTTTTGTCGTGAAATGCGCCTTGAACGCGCCAAGCCGAGCAGCCCAGATTTCTTCACCCCAATAGTATATCATACTCAGCCTTGGACTACGGCTTTCGCCGGCCAATGTCCGACTCAAATCAAATCCGTCGTAAATCCGGTCAGCTGGCGTCCCCGCTCCAGCCATTGAAAGGATCGTTGGGAACAAATCCAATGTACTTCCCAGATCAGTCACCACCTTGGGTTGAACAGTTCCAGGCATCCAAAAAATAGTCGGCTCTCTCATCCCACCTTCCCAACAACTGCCTTTGCCTTCTCTCAACAAACCTGCCGATCCTCCATGGGTGTCAAAAACCAGCCAGGGTCCATTGTCCGAGGTAAAAACCACCAAAGTATTTTCTTCATTTCCAGTGTCTTTCAATGCCTGGACCACTTGCCCGACCGACCAGTCGATTTCCTCAATCACATCCCCATACAAACCTCGAGCGCTCCGCTGTGAAAACTGTTCCGATCTGAATAATGGGACATGGGGCAAGTTATGAGCCAAGTAAAGAAAGAAGGGCTGATCCTGATTTTCATGAATGAAATCTACTGCCGCCTCAGTGTATCTTTTGGTAATCGTGGTCTGATCGGCCGGACGCTCAATTACCTCAGTATTGCGCATCAACGGAACATTCCAATACTCAGAACCGGGATTCCAAAAGGCCTCTCTTCCCTTAGGAGATTTTGCCCCATCACGATCCATGTCGTTGGAATACGGAATACCGAAATAGGAATCAAATCCATGGCTGGTCGGCAGGTACTGAGGCAAATGCCCCAAGTGCCACTTCCCGACCGCAGCAGTCCGGTATCCCAGGCTTTTGAGCGCTCGCGCGATGGTTATTTCACTTTGAGGCAAACCTCCTGCAGAATCCGGGAACAAGACGCGCCTTCTGCTGGAACACATCCCTGAACGAATCGGGTAACGACCCGTCATTAAAGCTGCGCGACTGGGTGTACAAACATTCGCTGCCGAGTAAAACTGCGTCCATTTCTGCCCTTCATCTGCCAATCGATCCAAATTCGGTGTCAGAATCGTTGGATGTCCAAATGTTCCCAGATCCCCGTACCCGAGGTCATCAGCAAAGATGACCACAAAATTGGTTTGTTCCACCGCTTGAAGCGATTGCACAGATCCGGCCAATAAGCTGAGACTTAACGCCGCCGCCGTTGTCATAAAAGTTTTCAGTCGCATGATATTAATCATCGGGTTCAGTTTGAATCATGCGATATCCACCGATCAGAAACAATTCAGTTTTGATTCAATTCAAAATTGGACATCCAAGTTTCAAGTCTCCATTTTCGACAATCCTGGCTGCTTAATTTTCTTAGATGATCACATTTTCACGGCCATGCTCGGTTGATTATACAGTTTGACATTGAATCAGAAAATTGACTGGCTGACGGCAAATAAGCATGGAGTTTTGGTTAAAACTGGAACGGGAGAATTGGGAATGTTCAGCATTATGAAATGTGAATTGCATTAATAAACATTCTCACTATGGCTAACTCGAACAACTAAAACGATAAGTTGATTTTCCATTAACTGGCAAATGACCCGATAATTCTCAATTCGATACCTCCACAGACCTGCGAACTCCCCTTTCAATTCTCTTCCCCATTGTTTCGGATCGTGTGCTCCGACAATAAATTCATCCAGCCAAGCCAGAATTCTTTGGGAGCCTTTCCTATCCAGATTTTTCAGCTGCGTCAAAGCGCTGCCTGTGAAACTATAATCCCAACTCACTTTTTACTACCTTCCGGGAATAGGTTTGTCCAGGGTTTTGAAGGGTTTCTATTGCCAAATAATAATCTTCCATATCATCCAAATGTTCTAATATGGCTTGTCTTGCATAAAACGTTTTCGTTCTGCCAGTTTTTTTGGCCAACGCTTCGAGCCTCTTTTCTGTTTCTTTGTTTAACCTAATGGCAAGCATAATAAGAGAATAAACCAACTAAATACTTGTATAGCAAGTGTGTTTTACCATATGCGGAAATTTGGACATCCAGAAATAAGAGCAAACAAACAAATTTCAACTTGTTGAAATTTGGATGTCCAAAATTCCTTGGATGTCCAAAATTCCTTGGATGTCCAAAATTCCTTGGATGTCCAAAATTCCTTGGATGTCCAAAA
>JAUIHU010000633.1 GCA_030432175.1 Verrucomicrobiia bacterium
GAGCCTGCCCTCTCAACACGCTGCGAATGGTGCCGGGCACAATGCGATTCCAGTTCAGATCCCCGCCTCCGTAGAAATTCCCACAGCGGGTAACCACTACGGGAGATTCATAGGTGGTAGCATAGGCCTGGGCAATCAGGTCTGCACAGGACTTGCTGACATCGTAGGGATGCCGACCCTGCATCGGAGCGTCTTCCTGATATGGCAGATTCTCCTGATCTCCATAAGCTTTATCGGACGAAGCGATGACAATTTGCTCAACCCTTGGACTTCTTCGGCAAGCTTCCAGCAACGACCAGGTTCCTTGTATGTTTGATTCAAAAGTCGACACCGGGTTGCGATTGGCAATTCCGACAATGGTCTGGGCAGCGAGGTGAAAGACGGTTTCAATCTCGTACTCTCCTAGAACCCGTTCCATGAGAGCTTGATTCTCCACAGCTCCTCGCACCACCCGAGTTTGCTCTAGAGTGCCAGACAAACTCAACTCACTTTGGGGCACCCAATCCCGAACCAGACAAACAACATCCGCTTCATCCATGACCAGATCCCTGGCCAAACGGCTCCCCAGCAATCCAGTAGCCCCCGTGACAAGTACAGTTCGGTTTTTCCAAAAAGATTTCATTATTTATTCAATCAATCAATCCAATCCCATCTAAAGGCTTTTAATCCTGCCAATGCTTCCAAGGGGCTGCGCCATTCTCCCAGAGATCGTTTAAAGCGCGATACTCACGAAATGTATCCATCACATAAAAAGCGCCGGAATGCTGGTAAGCCATTAATTGATTGTCACTCACCAGTCGCTCTAATGGACGCCTTTCCAGAATACAGTCATCTCCTTCCAAATAATCAAAAATACCAGGTTCAAAAACAAAAAAACCAGCGCTGACCCAACCTTCCAGACGAGGTTTTTCAGCAAAATTGGCGACTCCACTCTGTTCATCCAGTTCCATCACACCAAATCTAGACGCCGGTCGTACGGCGCTGACCGTTGCTATTTTCCCGTGTGAACGATGAAATTTCAAAACTTCGTCAATATTGATATCCGCAACCGTGTCCCCATATGAAACCATAAAAGGTTCTTCATTCAGGTATTTTCGGATCCGTTGGATGCGACCACCCGTCATAGTGTTCTCTCCAGTCATGGCGAGGGTAACTTTGAAATCTTGTTCCGTATGCGCTTCGTGATAAGTAATGGACGATTTTTCTCCCAAATGAATCGTAAAATCGTTGTTCATAGCTTCATAATTCAGGAAATATTCCTTTATCATGGCGCCACGATAACCCAGGCAGAGCACGAAGTCCTTCAGCCCGTAATGGGCGTACAGCTTCATGACGTGCCACAAAATAGGACGTCCACCGACCTCAACAAGTGGTTTGGGTCGAAATTCAGTCTCTTCCCGAAGCCGAGTTCCTTGTCCTCCGCACAATATGACTATTTTCATCGAATGATTTACTTTCCCAGATGCTCCAATATGGCTTACCTGATAAAAGAATTTGTTGTTCTTCCAGTCTTTTGGGCCACAGCTTTAAGTCGATGTTCTATTTCCGGATCCAGGTGAATGGCAAGCATGTTAGAGAAATATTGGAGCTTTATACTTGTATAGCAAGAGAGAAATCTTCCTGCCATACGCATCTTGACAATCTCACTCCGCCTGAGGTGTGATGATGCCATGCTTACCCGGTTTCAGATCCTTTTTGGGGCGCTTGGCGCCCTCATCTCTGCCCAGGCTCTCTGCTTTGAAAGTGAGGATCCCCATTCATTTCACGCTGGAGCTGCCACGGTGAATATTTCTCCGGAAACTTTTCCTGTTCGGGTGAATGCCATGTTCACGGAGCGTTCTGCAGATCGGGTAGTGGACACGCTCTATGCGAAAGCGCTGGCGTTGGATGACGGGCGGGAGCAGATTTTGTTTTGTGTGGTGGATACCTGCATGATGGAGCGGGAGTTGATTGATCAGGCGAAGCGTTTGGCTTTCGAGGCGACCGGAGTTCCTGAGGACCACATGCTCGTTTCGGCGACTCATACTCACTCCGCGCCCTCGGCTATGGGATGTCTGGGGAGTCGGATGGATCCGGATTACGCAGCCGGTTTGCCTGCCAAGATCGCCCAATCGATGACCGAAGCGCTGCAACGCCTGGAGCCGGCAAGGATCGGTTGGGCTCAGGGGGATGATTGGGATCATACTTTCAATCGACGCTGGATCCGACGTCCGGACAGGGTTTTTGCAGATCCGTTTGGCGTTCCCAATGTGCGTGCTCACATGCACCCCGGACATGAAAGTCCGGATGCTGTCGGACCGAGTGGTCCGGTCGACCCGGAGCTTTCTGTTGTCGCTTTGCAAACCATGGATGGACGCCCACTTGCATTGCTGGCGAATTATTCCATGCACTACTATACCTCGCCGTTGCTGTCTTCGGATTATTTTGGACGATTCGCCGGGTACATGGCTGAGTCTTTGGGAGCGGATGAAGATTATGTTGCGATCATGACGCAGGGGACGAGTGGGGATCTGATGTGGATGGATTATGGGGCTCCACGTCAGGACATTGGATATGATGCTTATGCCCGCGAGATCGCTGACCGTGTTGTGGGACTCCTGAAGGAAATCGAGTGGAAAGACCAGGCTGCGCTGGGAATCGAACAGTCCGAACTGAAATTGGATTACCGAACTCCAGATCCAGAGCGATTGGAGTGGTCCAGGAAGAAAGCTGCGGAGTTTGAGGGACGACTACCTCAATCGTTACCTGAGATTTACGCGCTCGAATCCATCTATCTGCATGAGAAGCAAAACACTGAATTGATTTTGCAGGCGTTGCGGATCGGTGATTTGGGGATCACTGCTATTCCAAATGAAGTTTATGCGCTGACTGGTTTGAAACTGAAACGTCAGAGTCCGTTTCACTCGACCTTCAATATCGAACTTGCCAACGGCGCCGAAGGTTATATTCCACCACCAGAGCAGCATGCGTTGGGAGGTTACACTACCTGGGCAGCGCGGACGGCTGGATTGGAAATTGGAGCGGAACCGGAGGTTGTGGAAACACTGTTGGAGTTATTGGAAAAGGTTTCAGGCTCCCAGCGGCGTTCGGCGAAATCGCAATCCGGTCCTTATGCTCAAGCTGTTTTG
>JAUIHU010000634.1 GCA_030432175.1 Verrucomicrobiia bacterium
GCATCAGATAGCGCTGGGAGGATTTGTTCGCGCTGTTGTGACCGATGGACAAATTGTTTTTGCCGGGCTCGACAATGGAGTCGTGGTGGCGGTGGATCTGTTATCCGGTCTGGAAGTGGATCGGTTTCCATTGCCGGATTCATTTCGGGCCGTGGAAGATTTAAGAATTTATGGGACGGAACTGTATGCGTTGCAGGAAACTAAACTGTCTGTCCTCAGGTTTGTGGAAGCTGAATTGGTTTTGCTCGGACAAGCGGCTTCTCCAGGCGGAAGAAATAATGCTAATGACAGGATGAAACTGTTTGTCGGAGGCGATGTGGCTTATGTCGTTCATCGTCGTGGCTATAATACCATTGATGTGAGCGATCCTGCTCAACCGACTCCCATCCAAAACACGTCCCTCTCTCAATTCGGATGGAAAGAACTGGTTCCTAACGGCAGCGGTCTGGCTCTGGTGGCGACCAGTCCAAACGAAGCGTTTGATGGTCCTCACAATGTCTCGCTGTATGATGTGAGTGATCCGACAGTAACCGATAATTTTATCGCAACCTTTGAAACCCCAGGAGTGGCTCGCTCGGTGACTATTTATAATGGGATTGGTTATGTCGCGGACCATTTATCCGGCGTGCATATTGTGAACTATCTGGCCGTTGACACTGCCAGAGAAGCTCCGGCGATTTCCACTCAATTACCATCTGGAGCCACGGAGGTCGAATCCGGATCACGGTTTCTTGTTCGGGCAGATGTGACGGATGATGTGCAAGTGCGGAATGTTGAGTTTTATGTAGATGGAAATCTGATTCTCACCGATGGGAACTTTCCGTTTGAAACATTACTTCCGGCTCGCAGCCAGGCGGGACAGTCCACTCTAACTGTCCAGGCCAGAGCCAGTGATACCGGCGGTGTAGCGACCTTTACTGATCCACTGATTCTAAATGTTACACCGGATACTACACCGCCTCGACTCATTACCATGACACCTGCGCCGGGATCAGTGGCGGGAACGGTTTCTGGACTGACGGCGTTTTTCTCTGAAGCCATGGACCTCGAAAGCTTTACCAGCGAATCCTTCACACTCACTGGCTCTGGGCTCGACTCCATTTTTGGCACAGAGGACGACACGGGATTTGAATTCAGATCCATTACAGAAAATCGAGCCGGATCCATCATTAACGCGGCGCTGGTTGATCCATTGCCACCGGATGCCTATCGTCTGGCCGTCAATGCTGGGGTGCAGGATAACTCCGGGAATCCATTGGATACTGATTTTGTTGGAGGATTCATCGTTTTGGGCGCCAGTGATTCCGATCAGGACGGCGTTCCGGACAATATCGAAGCAGACCTTGGATTGGATCCATTCAATCCGGATACCGACGGAAACGGTATTCGGGATGGGCTAGAAGATTTGGATAACGACACTATTCCAACGCAGTTTGAAGTCGTGCTGGGATTTGATCCAAATCAACTAGATAGCGATGAAGATGGAATTCCGGACGCCGAAGAAGATCGCGACCTGGATGGCGCGAGTGATTATCTTGAGGTGACAATTGGCAGCGGATTGAATGTTGCCGACACCGATCGCGATGGCTTTGATGACAATGTGGAGATCCTGAGTGGAACCAATCCGCTCTCTCCGGATGATCGACCTGCTTTGGAAATCAAATCAAGACTGGTTTATTTCAATAACGTCAAACGTAATAATGAAGTCATTCCCGTCCACCTCGTATTATCCCAGCCGGTCACTTTCGACAACATACCTGCTGCAGAAGTTGGAGGTCCCAGCGTGATTTCCAAACCGGTTTATTTTGAAAACAATTTATAGAAAAACAAAATCTCAACCCGAAGCTTAACTGCTGACAAAGATTCCTCATGAAAATGCGCTCAATCATTAACGAAACACTGCGAGCTGCCGGACTACTGATTTGCTTCAGTTCCGGGTCGCTCTTGGCTCAGGATCTGGAGTATGACAGCGGATCTGACGGATCGGATGGTCCGTTGAACATTCCCGCCCCGTTTCACTCCGGACTTCAAGGACATGCGATGGCATATGATCCAGTGCGGGATGAAATCATTATATTCGGCGGAGCGCTGTCGGATGCGAACGATGCGCCAGCTTTAGGTCGAATGTGGAGCTGGGATGGAGAATCATTCACTGAGAGAACACCGGACCCGATGCCTCCAGCGCGTCATGGATTTGGAATGGTCTGGGATTCGGCCCGACAGGAAATTGTATTGTTTGGCGGGCGCGATGGAGATGTGATTCTGAACGATACCTGGAGCTGGAATGGAGTTGAATGGACCTTGAAAGCGCCGGCCACATCGCCGACACCAAGATGGGAATTTGGAATGGCCTTTGACGCTGCGCGGGAAGAAGTCGTGGTATTTGGTGGAGGCATTGGTTCACCGGTTGATAATACGACCTGGACCTGGAACGGCGCTGACTGGACACTGGAAGAGCCGATTGACAGTCCTTCAGTGCGATTTCAACATGCCATGGGTTATCATGCTGGAACGGGTAAGATAGTTGTTTTCGGAGGGCGCGCAGGAGGAACTGTCATTGATGAAACCTGGGAATGGAATGGTCTAAACTGGTTGGAGTTAGAGCCTAACGTGAGTCCTACACCTGTTGTTGGAGGGACACTGGTTGGTCATCCTGCAGACAATAGTTTGATCCTGATCGGCGGATCTACTCAGCACCGCGGTGATCAGGTTCAGGATCAAGTCTGGTCATGGAACGGAACCCAATGGACGGAGCTGCAACCATCGCCTCGGCCCGGAGCCAGATTTTTTCATGCTGCCACTTACAACTCCCAGGATGAAAAGATTTACATCAGCGGCGGGGAGAACGATGACATCAATTTGAATGATTTCTGGTCCTTGGATGGGAGCGCATTTGAAGCCATTACTGGACGTGGCTACATTTTTGACATGCAACCGAAGCCGGATGGGATTTTTAACTTTACCCGTATTTCGATACCGGAGGACGTGGAAATCACTTTTCAGCCAAACGCTGCTAATACACCTGTCGTATGGTTGGCTTCGGAGGATGTTGAGATATTGGGAGACATTCAACTTAGTGGGAAGGATGGCGTTGAAAATCTTGGTAATGATAATGGGGCTTTGGGTG
>JAUIHU010000018.1 GCA_030432175.1 Verrucomicrobiia bacterium
CCGTACTCTGTGAGTTCGGCAATCACGATTTGGTTATTTTCATCCAAATCAGCAGGATGGAAATCACTCTCGACGGTGTTGGATCCATCATCGTCCACGACTACCACAGCGATTGCGCTCATGACGGATCCGGCGGCATTGGAGACCTGCACACTGTAAGCCGCAGAATCACTCATTTGTGCTGAAGCCACATTCAATGTCTGGCTGGTTTCCCCTGCAATGGCTGTTTCGTTTTTGAACCATTGATATGTAAATGGCTGAGTTCCTTCGGCAGTGACTGTGAGGAAGAACACGCCGCCTTCATCGACGGTCACACTTTGAGGCTGAACAGTGATGGTCGGGGCGGTTGGAGGAATGTCTAACTGCAAGGTGGCAGTATCGCTGGTGACATTCCCGTGGGCGCTGGTCGCTACAACGTGATACTCACCGAGCCGGCTGGAAGTGACCAGGTTCACTCGATAAAGGGAATTTGTAGCGCGACTGATCGCTTCTCCATTCAAAAACCATTGGTAGGAAATCAATGGAGTTCCTTCGGCCAATCCATAAAACTCAGCGCTGGCGCCTATGGAGGTCAATGAGGATTTTGGTTGTATGCGGAACGAGGGAGGAGTTTGTTTTGAGCTGGCACGAAGTCCTTCTATCAATACTGGTCCGCTGCTTTCGTTGTCCACTTGATCATATATCAAAGTCAGGTTTTCTTCTTCATTAGCGATCTCAGTGGCTGTGATTTCACCCAGGTAGGAATTGTTGAGTTGAATACCTGCTGCGCGTTCAGTTTTTATATCCAGCTCCCGGTTATTAAAAATATCTGAATCAAACACATTTAGGGTTCCGCTGCGATACTGACTGATCAGTCCATTTTCGTTGTTGGCTATGGTGTTCTCAGAAAATTCAAACTCATCAGGAAATACAGAGGTCGTGGTCGTCTCCAACACGATGCCGTGAGTATTGTTGTTCACAAAGTAGTTTTTCGTCAGGGACAATGGCGCTGCTGAATCCGAATTATATTGGATACTGACCCCATGTTCGTTGCTTTCGAAAACACTGTTAAACAAAGTGACACCATTTCCGCTGCGCACCTCATCAATGTTGGCGCCCCAAGACTGATTCTCAGTAAATTCAGAATTTAAAACTGAAACCGTGGACCGTCCCGCATACAGTCCGGACACATCTCCACGAGTTACCAGACAGTTGTCTACATGAATAGATCCTTCCCAGACATAGATGCCATGATGTCCCGATCCTGTTATGGTTGAGTCCATTAAATCCACATGCGTCCCTGAAACTTGAATACTGTATCTTTCAGATCGGTAGGCATGGATCTCATTGAGAACAGCAGGTCCTTCAGCATAAACGGAGAGCCCCCAATTGTTGTTATCAAGCTGCTCTGAATCTTCAATCACCAACCGAGATAAGGTTATTGGTTGTACATTCTCACCTTCCCCATTGAGCCACACACCTGCGCGATTCGAACGAGTAATCAGTCCATCCGACACACTGATCTCGCTGAATCGGTTGTCATTATCGTTAAAGACGATCCCGTACATCGCGTAGTGGATCTCGAAGTGAGTCAGTTCCATGCTCCCATCATCCAAACGGAGTCCCAGCCAATCACCAGGGTAGTCTTCAGGCGCTCTTGAATCCGGACTGGATGTCGTAAACACAATGGGATTGTCCACTGTGCCATTCGCGATCAGGTTGCCTCCATTGACAATCAACTCCGAACGCGACAGCCACCAACCGGAGACGTTGGTATCTCGAAGCAATTCAAATTCAATCAAGGTTCCAGGAACAATCGTTAACGTCGCCGAAGGCTTGATCAGCACATCCCCTGTGACCAGCACATGTCCGGACCACGTCTGGTCTTCAGCAATCGATCCAGAGACAATCAGATCCAGGCCAGGTCGGGAATAGTCAAATGGTTGAGATGTCCCTGGGTTTTCATCCACAGCAGAAGTGGTGAAATAGTCACGAATCAGAACCTGACCGATTTCGACATCATCTCGGGTGTCATGGATCTGGGTCAGATTCAGTTTCGAATCCAGAAGTTCCTGCGTGGTCCCTTCTCCCCAGGAGTTGCCATCCGCCACAATAGGCCAGTTGTTTTCATTAAATACTTCATAACTTGTGTTGTTAGCGATGTGATTCTGATAAACGTGAAGAACCCGATCCAGTCCATCGCCATAACGTAAACCGACATTGTTTCCTGAAATCAAATTTCCACGAACCCCTGTGTCAGTAAATTGCAAGCTGGAGCTATTTCCTGGATCCAATACCAGACCATCACCGGTATTATTCAATATCTGATTACCCGCAATGGTGATATCTGTATTGTCCCATCCGTTGCGAAAGTTAACACCTTCTGCATTACCTGAGATAAGTGAGTTCTGCACATTGAAGTCGTCGTTGGTTGAAGGCGCTGCATTGATTCCCGCAGCGTTATTGTTGATGATTTCAGAATCCAATACTTCAAGCCCCGCATTACTGATTTCTAGACCATCCGATCCAGAGTCTGAAATCACACTTCCTTCAATGCGCGCTTGAGTTCCTTCGCAGTAAACCCCGTTCCAACCATTTGCAGTCAGCTGGGAATTGACCAGAGTCACACCGGCACGATCGGTGGCGAATATTCCATCCCGAGCGCTTCGTGTGATCAAACATTCAACCAATTCAATCGGACTTTGAGCCCAGATACCTCTTCCGTTGGCATTGCTGTTCCACTCTGAATCAATATGGGTGTCTTGAATGGTGATTTTTGATAGCGTCGTCAGCTGGGTGCGGTCCTCAGCAGAGTCGAATAATATCCCGGAGCGGCGGGAATCATGAATCATGCCGTTGGAGATATCATAACCGTTAAATCTTGTGTCGGTGTCATTAAATTGCATGCCATACGTGGCAAATGAAATCTCGAAATGCTTTAAGGCAAAATCCCCATCATTGATTCGAAAGCCTCGCCAATCTCCAATCCAGTCTTCTTGCGGCCTGAACTCAGGACTTGCGGAAGTAAACCGTATCGGATTTTCAGCAGTTCCTTCCGCAATCAGGCTCCCTCCTTCCAGAACCAGCTCGGATCGAGAATGCCAGTAACTGTTTTCTGTATCTCTCAATGGTTCAAATAACACTGTGGTTCCTGGTTCAATAATCAAGACACCGCCTGGCTGAACCACCACGTCACCAGTGACCAGTATGTTTCCTGACCAGATCTGCTGATCTGTGACCTCTCCGGAAACAATCTGAGTAATTCCCGGCCTTTCATAAATGAAATTCAAAAGCTCCCCAGGCGTTTCACTTGCGGCATCATCGGCGTACCAGTTTCTGATCAACACCTGACCAACATACCAATTGTCTCGAACGTCATATACACCAGAGAAATCCCAAGCGCTCTGAGACAATTCACTGGAAAGTCCGGTTCCCCAGCTGTTTTCGTCTGCTACGATTGGCCAGTTATTTTCATTATGAACCTCCGCCTGTACATTGTCGGCAATGTGGTTGCGTGAAAAAGTTAATACTTGATCCAATCCATCACGATACAGAGCCCCAATATTGTTCTCGGTTATGGTATTTCCTGAAATAGAAAAACTGTTGCTGTAGTTCCCTGTGGAAATTTCCACTCCATCCCACCGATTATTGTGAATGGTGTTTCCTTCGATGGTAATCACACATCCATTGTCGGCTTGATCAATGTGAATCCCATCTCCATTGTCGCCGCCCCGGTTGTCCGCTATGACACAGTTGCGAATAGTAGCATCATTTGAATCCCAAAGGTAAACTTCAACTCCTCCTGCATTCCCTCGGATCTCTGTATTATCTAAAATCAAAGTTCCTGCATCGGTTTCCAAACCATACAAACCGTTTTCAGAAATAATGGAATCGGTAATAGTCAGCGAACCGTAATCGTCATTGAAAACCCCGGTTCTCCCACTGCCTCGAACCTCGCACCTCGTCAGTATGACCGCCGGATCACTGGTATCCATCTGGACACCCACTCGGGCGCTGTTTAAGATTTTGCAATCCACTAATTCAGCCGGACCCTCCAAAAATACTCCGATACCTTCCGGCTCTGGATTACTGTCCGGATCTGTAAAAGTATCCTGAATAGTCAGCCGAGAGAACAGGATGCTCCGAACATTCTCCCCTTCTCCATTCAGCCAGAGACCGCTGGCTTTAGATCGCGCAATAGCTCCGTCGCTGATGGTGTATTCGTTAAACCGGTTATCTCCATCATTGAACCGCAATGCAGTATATGCGTCGTTGATCTCAAAATGCTGAAGTGCAATGTTGCCCTCATTCACTTGCAACCCACCCCAATCTCCCGGTTCTGGAATATCCGCATTGGATACAAACCGAATCGGCGCCTCTGCGGCGCCTCCTGCGGCAAGGGTTCCTCCGTCAACGATCAATTCGATTCGACTTCGATCCCCGGTTTGGTTGGTATCTTGCAGGGGTTGACTTTTAATGGTTGCGCCAGGGGAAATAGTCAGAGTCACACCAGATGGAACCCAGACATCCCCTTCAAGAACGACTTCGCCCGACCAAGTTTCATTCACTTCCAACGTTCCTGAAAGTGTTTGAGATCGCAGTTCGAGATTCATGCACAAGCCCATAGTCCAGGCAAAAACTATTGCCGGAAGCGGCATCACTCGCGCTACTAAGCCAGGGGACAGTGAAGAGCGGGACGGGTTCATTTGTCTTTCCATGTTTTTATTGCTAATTTCTTTCCTAATAAAATCTATACGTCGGTAATTTGTGCATCTTGCGCAGAGATTAAAAAAAATTCGAAGAGAACGACTTCGACATGAAACGACAACGCATCCATCAAGGTTATTTTGCCACCACGCAATGGCATGTTGTCCGGCAGTCCACTGAGGGACCGGATTGGAAGCGTGTGGAAGCGTTGAATCAAATCTGCGCCCGTTATGGTCCGGCGCTAACTGAATTTGTGAAACGGCAATTCCAGTTGCCCGAGCCGGAAGCCGAAGAATTGGTGCAACAATTCGTGACCGATCGGGTTTTGGCAAAAAATCTTTTGCAGATGGCAACGCCATCCAAAGGCAAGTTTCGAACCTTCCTGATGACGTCGATGAAACATTTTGTCCTGGACCAGTTCCGCCGCCAGAATTCGGACAAACGACGACCTCCTAACGGTTTCGTTCCAATGGATGAACTCCAGAATGAAACCATGGTAAATTCTGGACCGGATGATCAAAAAACATTCGATGAGAGCTTCGTCAGGCAGATCATTGCTGAATCCATCCACCGCACTCATGAATACTGCATCAGCAAAGGGCAACAGGAAATCTGGGAGATTCTTTACGAACGGGTCTTGATTCCACATTTGGAAGAAAGGGATCCGGTAGAATATGACACCCTGGTTGAAGAGCTGAAACTTCGGAATCGTGCAGAGGCTCAGAACAAACTCGCCACCGGTAAGCGCACCTTTCAACGCTGCTTTCGGGAAGTCATTATGGAGTTCACAGCATCAGCTGAAGAATTCGAGGAAGAATGGGCTTACCTCTCCCGATTTTTTTCAGAATCCCGGCAAGAATCCAAAAGCGCTTACGTAGATTAACTCATAGGAACCCATTTCAACCCACCTTTTCCTAGGATAAATATGAGTCAAAATGAAACCAACGATCTCCGTAATGCCAACTCAAAGAAAATGGCTGAGCTGATGCAAGACTTGCTGGAGCTTGATGATTCTCCAGATGCTGATCCGTTATTCTCAACTGATAAACAAAATCCCCAACCCGGCGCTAACGCGGATGAGGATCCAGAGGATCACAAGCGCCCAACGAACCCCATGGTATCCAGAACATCTGATGGGGTATAATCTGGCGGGTTTTCTTTGGTGTTAACGAGAGTACCCTAAAATTACAGAACATCCGCTATTAAAGAAGTCGGGGTTTGTTGTAGTGGCGGAAAAGAATCCAATACTGTTGCTCCCACGTAAAGGGACACTTTTGTCGCTGTGATTTATGTGAACATGACTCCCGGAGGCTTTGGCTTTGGATTATTTGGACGATCTGTTCGTTGGGCGCTTACGATTGTTGTGGTTTAACCCAAACGTTTCATAAAACCTTAGACTTACAAATCCATGCATCATTGAAATGCTCCCTGCGCCAATCGGTTGGAGCTGAGAGCGCATTTGATGTGGCTATGGGGTGATCCATTACACTCTTTGCCCTGAAAGGGCTTCGTAATATAGCCCAGGGTTGCGAGAAACGAGCTACCCTGGGTTACCTGAATATTTTGACGGAGTTGATGGCTTTGTCCAGAAGGCGCAACTCCTACAGAGTTGTGAAAAATTGGTTGCATGACCCAGGGTAGCGCTCAGCGCGCAACCCTGGGCTGTGTTGCGGAATCCCGTTGGGATTCATCCCACATGGCATCCAGAGCCAACGTTGATAATGCTTTGCCATTCAGTTCAGCCCACTTCCAATACCAGCTCTACTCGCCGAGCTGGGACTCAGCGTTCCAAGGAGCCACCCACTTTTAATCGCACCCAATTGAGCGCATGTTACCTCAATGAAGTGGACACCGAAGAGGAAGAAAGAGAGAAGATAGGAGTATCCGGTTGCCTCATAAAAAGGACACCATGGCAGGAGCCAAGGAAACAAGCGAAGAGCCGGTTGTTGGACGAGTTTGTGGAAGTAACCTGTTGGGAAAGAAAGCACGCCAATAAGGTATTGTTGGGAGTCAAAAGAAAGCAGGGAGGAAGAGCAGGAAAAAGAGATCCGAGACAAGGCGAACCGATTTTGGCAGCTGAGAGAGTCGTTGTACCGGGGTAAGTAAGATGAGCGGCTTGCCCTTTGGGGCTTTTCTTCGCTACGCTCCGAGGAGCCCCAAAGGGCAAAAAGAAGAACACCAAGCCTAATAGCTTTGGTGTCCTGTTTGCGAGGCAATGGATCCCCTTTGGAAAGGGGGCTCCAGTGTCCTCTATTGATGAGGCAACAGGAGCCTGCGCCATGAAATCGAAACCCTCAAATTTTCAGACAAACCCGCAGCCATCCTCCATGCGACTGGCTCTACATTCTCTCGTAAGAGGTTTTCTTGGATTGATCATGATCCAATGTGGGTTGATCCAATGTTCTTCTCAGGAATCAGGCCGTTCCGAGCTGGATGATCAACTTATTTCTCAAAAATCCATATCCCTGCAATCAGCGGTTGAATCGTTGAACACTTCAGGTAGTCAACTCGATGAATCTGAGCGGTGGCAGCAAATTTGGAATTTCAGGACCCAGTACCTGCAGTCTTTGCAGGACACACAGGAAATCCTGGAAAACGAAAAACATAAGACATTGCATCACTTTTCCAGGAAAGAAGAGCAATTGAACCTGAACCCCTGGGATTCTATTCATCAGCCGAGTTCATTTTTCCCGGAGTTGGGATCATTATCCTTTTGGTCTGGTCAATCTGCACAAACTCCCATGCCGAAAGAGGCTGCATTGGCGATTCCCGCTCTCTACCGTCTGGCGGAAGCTCTGGGGATGGGAGCGAACCAGGTTTATCTGAAAATCTCTCTGGAGGATGGTCAGTTGTTTACTTCTACTCTCTACGGATTTCACATCGCGTCTCGACTCAGGTTTGGTCTGATTGGAGAATTTCACTTGCCTCAGGGGGCTCCCATTCAAACGTTCCATCACTCCATCCTAAGTCGTGGCAGAATCAATACTCAGGAAATTCACCTGGGTCCTGAAGTGAAGCCTCACCAGATCCAATTGAAGCGTTTCCAGGTGGAAGAACTGCCCAGGATCAACAGGGACACTTTGTGGAAACTCGAACGTCTGGATCTAAAATATCCCACTCATTTTCAGTCGATTGAAATGTCGCCTGAAGCTAAGAATCAGCAGGCGGATTCTGAGCAAAAACTCAAGCAGGCGATGGAGCAAAAGTTTAAATTGATCCGAAACTCTATCATCGATTCCCAGTTGGAAGCTCTGCAAAATCAGAACATCTTTTCCATTCTGGACCATTCCTTTGATCAGTTCACTGAATGGGAATCGAAGCATTCAGAAGATCCGGCGTGCCCGATGCAGTTGAAATCAAAGCATCTGATAAATTCCGCATCATTGAAATCAAATGTCCAATCGCAAGCCAATTCCACCACACCGTATCTACTGGACTCTGATGCACTGCAACACCAGGAAAACCTGATCAACGCCGCTTTGGCGCATGGACTTTACCATCGGACGCCATCCGAAGAGCGCCAGCAGGCTTTGCTTTTATATCTGAAATTTCTGGAAGGATTGTCATGGGCGAAATAACCGGGAATCCAGATCTCATCGCCAACCGCTATGAGCTGGTGGAAAAGCTTGGGGACGGATCGACTGGACCTGTGTGGATGGCTCAGGATCTCATCCGCGATGAATCAGTCGCTCTGCGATGTGTCGATGAGAAAATCATCACTGAGAATGGAGGATTTGAAGCGACCGCCCGATTGTTGACATCCACCACTCATTTCAGAAATCCGCATGTCCTGTGCGTCTTTGATTTTTTCCCCGTTGGCGGCGTGGTTTATATCAGCATGGAACTCAAAAAAGGAGCCGTGCTGAGAGAAAGAATCAAGGAAGTCAAGCTCCATCCTGGGAAACGATTAAGTGAAACCCTGATTCTGCAAATCGTCAGCGCAGTCGTGGAGGTCATTCTGGAAGGTACAGCGACAGGATGGGCACATGCCGGGATTCAAACAGGAAACATCTGGTTGTCTCCAGATAATGAAGTTTGTCTCAGTGAATACGGGCTGAACAATCTGCTCTCTCCAGAAGATCTTAAATCCAGCGCCGCGCTTCTGCGGACCGCTTCCTATCTGGCGCCGGAAATCTATGATGCATACCAACGTCCTAATTTTCAAACCGATCAGTTTGCCTTGGGAACCTTGTGGAAAGAACTCCTGCAAGCCAGCGTTCTGAACGCTAAATCCGCATCATTCCATCAGCATGTCGCCTTTATCCAAAAGCTCACGGAAACAGCGCCCAAAGACCGCTTTCAGGATCCAGAAGAACTGAAAGCAGATTTCCAAAAACTGCATAGCGATCACGCTCCAAAACCCAAACAGGCTCGCTTCCATTCCATCACCCGTCTGGTTCGTGCAACTCCATGGAGACGCTGGTGGATCTGGGCCCCGGTTCTGTTATTGATCCTGCCGGTCTGGCAGAATTTCAAACCTTCAACATCCACATCCACTGCCGTCCCCAGCCTGATGGAGAGATCGGATTTGCAATCCACGATACGAAGAGTTGAAACGGAGCGTATTCAAATGTTGAGCGAGGGATTTCAGAATGATTTGCTCAGGCCGATTTTAAAATCGATTTTTACGAATGTGTATCCATTGGAAGATTTGCTGGAACTCAACTCTGACCACGCTCCAAAGGAACCATCGCTATGGGTTCAGATCCAGACCGCATTGGAATTAGAACTTCAAAGAATCCGGCATGCGCACCAACTGATCCAGGCATTCACAGAATCTGACTTATGGCTTGATTCGATTCAGGGAATGCAAAGCGTCGATTCGGACTGGATGAATGACCTGCTGCTTCAACTCACCCGATCCCGAGAATCCGCTTTATCCCTCCTGCAACTCGGACAAATCTCAACCGCTCATCAGCAGTTGAAAAAAAACCTGAAAGCGCTCACCGCAAATCTCTCCTCCAGACTGGATCAGGAAAAACGTCGCGCTCTGGAGATGCAAGGGCGTTGGAAGGATCTGCTGAGCCACAGTGGAACCCCTTATGCCGAGCCGCAGGAGAATCTGGCTGAAGGTCTGTATCATTTACAGATTACGGAAATCAAACCCGAAATTGTGCAGCTGATATTGGAAGCGCGCCGCATTCAGCAAACTTACGTGGAATGGTCCAGCGAGTGGGAACAACTTCCTGAAATCCCTGAGGCGACTTATCAAAACAGTCTGGGCATGTTATTTGTGCCGGTGGGCGAGATGCTGGTCTCAGTTTGGGAAACGCGTGTGATGGACTATTTTCATTTTGTAACGGAAAGTGGTTTCGATTCCAATCGCTCCTGGCGAGAGGAAGCCAAGTTGAGTACTCCGGCGCATCCGGTTGCAACACTCACACGCTACGACGCCATCAAGTTTTGCGAATGGCTCACTGAAAAAGAACACGCTTTAAAGCGCATCCCGGACGATGCTTTTTACACGCTACCCACCGACCAGGAATGGAGTGAACTGGCAGGCTTGAAAAAGGAACTGGGTGAGACACCAGCAGAGCGACATTTTAATTCACCAGAGGATTTACCCTGGAATGGCATTCCTGAGGATTTCTCCAGCCAGGGCAATTACTTCACACCCTCCAGCGCCAACCTTTCCAATCAGTTTTTCGGAACATCAGACCGTTACCACCGCACAGCGCCTGTCGGTCAATTTCAACCCAATGAGTTTGGATTGTACGATGTCGGGGGAAATGTGATGGAATGGGTTACAACCGATTACAATCCCCAACCCAAGCCCTATCGTAAACCTCAGTACACGCTGCGAGGCGGCGGCTGGCGCACATTGCATCCTGAACAAATGCAAACCGGGTACCGGGTCCATGCTCCATCGGGTCTGATCGAAAGTGGATTCCGTTGCGTTCTGAAAAACAGGTCCATCCAGGCTGATGAATAATCGATCTTCCAACAAACACAGTTCACAGGTCTGGACCATTCCCAGCCGCAAGGATCGTGGTTTGCATCCCAGAACCGGAATCAGCGCCACTCATGGCGAACGTCTGGATCTGGCGCTTGGAGAATTGAAAATTGGAGATGTTCTCAATCATCGGTTCACGATCCGGAAACGAATTGGTGTCGGCGGAATGAGCATGGTTTATGAAGCGTTCGACCGTTTCAGGAACGAAAACGTCGCTCTGAAATGCATTTCACCGGCTTTATTGCAGGATCCCAAAGCTGTAAAAAATTTCATTCAGGAAGTTCGAGTCGCCTCGCGATTAGCGCACCCGGGAATCGTTAAGGTGTTTGATGTCCATCACCACCAGGGAATCTACTTTCTGGAGATGGAGTTGCTGGGGGGAATGACTCTCAGAGAGTGGATGAAAGAAAATCGGGATCGCGAGGAAACGCGCTCCATGGGATCGGTCCATTCCCTCATCCAGGCTATCTGTAAACCTCTGATTTACGCGCACGCATCGACCATCCATCGTGATCTGAAACCAGAGAACATAGCGCTGCTCCCATCGGGCGAGATTAAAATCATGGATTTCGGACTGGCGCAGGGGGTGACGCCTCAACACACCAGTCTGTTTCGGGAGAGCGTTAGCCAGCTTTCGGCCGGCACGCCTTACTATATTGCTCCCGAAGTTCTCAATCCGGAAGGGACCGTGGATGCCCGTGCTGATCAATACTCCGTTGCCGTGATGGCTTTCGAACTTCTGACCGGAAGTTTTCCTCTAGGGGTCTCATCGATGTTGTCTGAAAAACGCCCGGATCTACCGTTAAAATTTACTGAAGTCCTGGATCGCGCTCTGAATTTTCAACCGGAGAAAAGGTTTGAGTCGATCCAGGATTTTGCACAAGCCCTTGAAAAAAGTATCGAACCAGAAAGTTGGATCGCTACGACGCAACGTCGGTGGAAATCAATACCGAAGTTACTCAAAGCAGCGTTGATCACACTGTTCTGCGCGAGCGTCACCCTCATGGCGACTTCATTGGTCAAACGCCGACTTTTAGAGAAAAATGAACGGGTCCAGACGTGGCAGGAAAAAGTTTCCCAGGTTCAATCGACCTTGAATCAGCTTCAGGAAGACATCCGTAGCCTGGATCTTGAAAAGGAAATACTGTTCCGTCGCATGGAAGTGGAAGGGGCACTGAGTCTGGAATCAGCAGAGCCATCCACAGCCTGGATGCAGACCTCCAATCATTGGAGTTCAGTGGATGCAGCGTATCGTTGGATGCGTCCGAAACTGAATATCCACGGTCAATGGAACTCCACAGCAGCGCTGTTGGAGGCGACCCAATCCGCGATCAGCTCAGAATCGATTCATGAAGCGCAACCGTTGTTCCTCCAATTGGAAAAGGAAACCGGCAAGGCCATCCATCTGGTCTCAAAAGTAAAAGGCGCTTTTCAGATCCGAGACTCTATCCTCAGACTGCAAGAGAGCGCTTTGGATTTGCATGATAACCAACAAAGCAAACCTTCTCTGGCATTTCTGACTTCAGATAATTGGGAGGCTGGGTTGAGATCCTTGAAAGATCAGGAACAGCTCCTCAGGAACACAGTTGAAGAGACTTATCAAAATCGTTGGGATGAACTGGAAAGAAGTGAAGAACAATGGAGGGACCTGTTCAGTGCGGCGCTTGGACCACCGGATTTAAAATTTCTGGTGGATGTCGATCAATTGAAAAAGCGTTCACAGGAGTTGTTTCAAATTGAAAAGTATGATCAGTCGCTGGATCTGATGAATCAGGTCACACAGACTTACCGTCAGTGGACTCGCGAAGTTGAGGATCAGAGAAATCAGGCTCAAGAATCATGGTCCAACGCTGAGGATCGCATCGAAGCGCTGGACATGAGGTTGATCAAGTTGAACGGAGTTTACTGGAGTCTCTGGGAGACCCGCATCCTGGATTTTGCTCGCTGGCTGAGCGATAATCGGGAGATCGAATCGCTGATCTTAAGCCAGCTTGATTTCTCCAGTCCAGGCCTGGGTCCCACCCATCCCATCACCGGACTGGACCGACGCACCGCTTCGGGCATCGCCCTTTGGTTTGGATACCAGTTGAATGAACTCGGTCGCCCATTGGGTTATCTGCCGACTGAAACAGACTGGAAAAAACTATGGGGTTCAGAAGGGTTGGAAGGGAACTATCAGTTTGGCATCACACCCGTCGAAGACCCTGCCCGACTGCTGGTGTACCAGGATTACTATTTGGATCCACAAATCGATCCTGCAGATTTTCTAAATCCAACCGGCTCAGGAGTTCCCAGTCTCAACGGACTCTTTGATCTGGAAGGGAATGCATGGGAATGGAGTTCTTCCGACCTCATACTGGATCGAGAAGAATCCAATAATCAGGAACCATTGAAATGGAAACTTCATGGTGGCTCCTGGTTTGGACAGCACCGATTCAACGAATTTGAACCACCTCGAGACAACTCCGTTTTCATCACACGTCCGCAGGCTATCGGATTCAGAATTGTCATCCGGCCCAACAAAACTATTTTAGAACAAGGTCGGGATTAAGTGTTCTGCTTCACACAGAACAACCAGAAAAGAAGTTGAGTTATTTCACAGAATTCCTTCCAACTTGACTCACAATCACCAATTGATTTGATTTGAAATTACCTGATTAATGCATTGTTTAGAATCCTGATGGAATACCCGTAATCGTACTGATCAAAGTAAATATTCGATCCATTGGATTCGATTTCGCCTCTTTGAAAATCAACATCATCCGAACGCCAATCGAGTTTTTCAGGCGCCAGCTTCTGGCAATGGTCACTGTTTGCAGCCATCCGGTATGGATCAAGTCCCCCAAAATAAAATTCAGCTAGCTCTTCCTGCTCCGGTTCAGTCAAATGGGTCCCATATTGTGTCGCGTAGATCCCCATGTATGGATCGCACGGAATCCATCCAAAAGGTTCCAGATATATTTCAATCCAGTCGTGAATGGTTTCGTATCCTGGAAAAATATACCAGCCTGACTGCCAGCGAGCTGGTATCCCTTCCATTCTCAGCATTGTGATCATGAGCAAAGCTTCCTGCCCACAATCTCCATAGCCTTTTTCCAAACAGTAACCGCTGATGTTTTCAATGGTGGAGTATTCACGAGCATAGCTGTACTGGATGTTTTTTCGGATCCAGTCGTAGATGGCTTTGGCTTTCATTGAAGCGGATTCTGCATTCCCAACAATGTCATCTACTTTTCTTTTCAATTCTTCCGAAAACTCAACATGCCGCGCTTCCTCAAGGTAAGGCTCCAAATCATCAACAGTCCATTTTTGAGGAGCCAGGCACATTCCCGATTTCCACTCCCAACTGCTCGATTGCTCCGGTTCCATGATTGGAAACCAGGAGGCCCTGGCGGTGTATCTATACTGAATCTCAAAAATGGCAGGATGGTTTTGGATCGCAGGGCGCTCAAAATACACCGAGCGAATCAGGCTGTCGGACGCTTCGAAAGATTGAAATGGAGGAGTGGTTTCGATCCATTCAAAACCACTCTGAAATGGCAGACCTCTAGGGATCGGAGCCCAGGCACGGATGATTTCCCCTGGCTTAGTGGCATTGGCCTGTACCGTAAGCTGCATCAAAATCTCATAATCCACCGGCGCAACCTGAAAGCTCTTTTCTTTAATGGCTAATTCTCTAATGGCTCTGGCATCTTTTAAAAGTCTTTGCTGATAGTTCTTTGCGTTGGGTCTGGGAACCCGCCGCGCGTTGAGTTCAGGATATCTGAAATACAAATTGCTGATGCTGGGACGGATGAATTTCACCTCACCGTCAATGACCCGTTGATCAAATCGTCCTTCTTGAATCCATCCATCCAACTCACGGTCGGAGGCCCCTTCCATTCGCCGTTGAAGTTGACTCATCAATTCGCGTCGATTCAATCCATAGTCCTTGGCGACCCGACGCATCCACTCGGATTGCATTCTGAGGCTTTGAGCTTGATCCGCAGTCAGTGTATTTTCAAATTCGGCGGGTTCATTGAGCCAATTATTGATCATGCGACGAGCAGCCGAAAATTCACCTTGCCGAGTCAATTCGTCGAGGGTCCATTCAATGTGATTCCAGGTGTAAGTTCCTTTTTTGGGAGAGGTGACAAACTGGATGGGTTGAGAGGTACTGGTCATGGGGAGGGTCAGCAGAAAAATAAAGAGTCCAGCAATACTGATACCCGTCCTCGAAAACCAATCCGGCGCGAAAGGCAAAAAACATTGCGCTCTGTTCATGACACCTAACATCCACTCAGGACATCGAAAGTCAACACTTACCGATATTTTGCCATGAGGGATTGTTTGAAATCTAATAAACACCCAACCAACCACCATCCTATGCAAGTCGGGAAATAGCGCTACGAGATGAGGAATAGACAAAAAGATTGGAAAATTACAAACGCCGCAAAAACGTCAAAAACACCGCAAGTAAATCGTCCAGTGGTGACAATCAATGGATCTGCTTCGCTCTTACTGATTTTCTCCAGGCTTCCAGTTGACTTAGCATGCGATCGGCAATTCCGCGGTAGGAGCTGATAACGTTTTCACTTTCTTCGGGATCATTTTGGATGTCGTATAATTCTGTTGTGGATCCGTCGGTACGGGTCACCAGTTTCCAGCGGTTAGCGGTCCAGGCAATTTGCTTGCCAGACTCGAACCCAATGGGCTTATGTCGTTGGGTGTCTCCATTTTCCCAGACTGATCTCAGCGAGACGCCATCAAATTCTCGGTCATTCGGCATTGGCAAATCCAGGACATCCAAAATTGTCGGGAAATAATCGCTGGTTACCGCAGGGAATGCCGAGGCGCTTCCAGCAGGAATGTGATTTGGCCAAACAGC
This sequence comes from Verrucomicrobiia bacterium, assembly GCA_030432175.1. Taxonomy (GTDB): domain Bacteria; phylum Verrucomicrobiota; class Verrucomicrobiia; order Limisphaerales; family JAUIHU01; genus JAUIHU01. The sequence goes on from JAUIHU010000018.1 coordinate 15,507, forward strand.
TATTCCCGGCACGCGAATGCCTCCTTCATACAGGGAACGCTTTCTACCTCGGAAAGGTCCAGCGGATCCGGGATCACCATCCGGTCCTTCGGGTCCGTTGTCCGAAGTGAAGAATTGGAGGGTTTGATCTTTGACACCCAGATTTTCCAGTTCAGTCTGAAGTCGGCCGATTTGTTGGTCCATGGCTTCGATACAGCCGAAATAATTACGGGTGTGGAGGTCCAGATCTTTGTAAGGTTCTGTGGATTCCACGCTGGCGACGACCGGGAGGTGAGGGGTGTGAAACCAGATGACTGCCAGGAATGGCTGCTGATTTTCGACTGCATTTTTCATGAACGGAATGGCGCGGTCCAGGATCAGTTGGGAATCATCCCCGTCCAGATTGTCAGTGACCTGATTTCCGGCTTCGTCCCAGTAATAAGTTCCATAATCTTTGAAATCATCACCCGGTTTCAATGCGTCCCAGCCGATCCGAATCGGGCCGGTTGCCGGTTTTTTCATTGGATCAAACGTGGGTGTCTTGGATTCGGTGGAAAAGCAGACATCGAATCCATTGTCCTGTGGCGGGGAATAATGTTTCACTCCACGAGGCCCACCCCGGTTGGCTTCAGTAACCGTTTTGGTCAGGGTTCCCAAATGCCATTTACCAAAATGACCTGTGGTGTAGCCCTGGGACCTAAGAACCTCCGCCAAAGTGATTTCCTCCGGGAGCATGTGACCGGTGTTGGCAAATGTGATGCCGTATCGGTAGGGGTGACGTCCGGTCAGGCAGGATCCACGCGTTGGACTGCACACCGGCGCCGCAGAGTAAAAGCGCGAAAACGCCATACCCTTTTTGGCCAGACTGTCGATATTGGGTGTCCTGAATCGGGTCTGTCCCTGGTAGCCGACATCTCCCCAACCCAGGTCATCGCACATGATCAGGATCACATTGGGGCGGGCTGGGGTGGCTTCGGCAGCATGGGCAGTGAGAATGAATGTCCCTGCTAAAAAATTCAGAATGCTGGACATCCAAGGAAAGAAATTGAAACGGATCATTATCAGATTGTGCGGAGTTTGAATGGAGGAATCAAGGCCACGGAATATTTGAGAGTTGGAAAGAACCTTTCGAGCGCATTAAGATCAGAGAAAAGTTGTCCTGACTTGAGAGGACTCACTGAGGATCCAGACATTTTTAAAATTAAAACCGATTGTTGAACGAATAAATGACCACAGACTCCAATATTTTTACCGGATGTATCCCAGCGCTGATGACCCCTTGCGACGCTGATGGTAAGCCAAATTTCGATGAACTCGTGGCGAGAGGCAAGGCTCTGGTGGGAGCAGGGATGCGGGGAGTGGTTTATTGCGGATCCATGGGAGACTGGCCTTTGCTGACCGATGAACAACGTCAGACCGGAGTACGGTTGCTGGCGGAAGCGGGGGTTCCGGTGGTAGTGGGGACTGGAGCGCAGAATACCAGGATTGCGGCGGATCATGCCAGACAAGGACAGGAAGTGGGCGCTGCGGGGTTGATGGTGATTCCACGAGTGCTATCCCGTGGGACCTCAGCCATAGCGCAAAAGCATCATTTTCTTCAGATTTTGAACGCAGCTCCGGACATTCCGGCCGTGATTTACAATAGTCCCTATTATGGTTTTGAAACGCGCGCGGATTTGTTT
>JAUIHU010000635.1 GCA_030432175.1 Verrucomicrobiia bacterium
ACCGTTCCATCCTCCAAAGTTTTGCGAGGCAGTCCCGGAGCAATCTCTTCAATCTTGGCTTTTATGTTCTGGATTGCTGCCAGAGGATTTTCTCCATAACGAACAACCGCCACTCCACCGACGGCTTCGGCTCCTTCTTTGTCCAATGCGCCTCGCCTCAAAGCCGGACCAAATTTCACTTCGGCAACATTCTTGACATAAACCGGGACATTTTCCCGCACCTTGATGACACTGCTCTCGATATCCTCCAAGGTTTGGATAAATCCCAAACCTCGAATCACATACTCTGCTCGATTCACTTCAATGGTTTTAGCGCCAACGTCCATGTTAGCCATCTTGACCGCCATGAACACCTCTTCAATCGACACCCCATAAGCGCGCATTGCGTCCGGATCCACATCAATCTGATATTCGCGGACATGTCCACCAACAGACGCCACTTCACTGATACCGTCAGCAGCCAGCAACGCATAACGCACCTGCCAGTCCTGAATCGACCTCAGCTCATCCAATCCCCATCCGCCCGTCACATTTCCTTCTCTATCACGTCCTTCCAATGTGTACCAGAAGACCTGCCCCAGAGCCGTCGCGTCCGGGCCTAACGTCGGCTGGACACCTTCGGGTAATGTGCCGGTGGGGAGACTGTTCAGTTTCTCCAGTGTCCTGGATCTCGACCAGTAGAAATCCACATCATCCTTAAATATCACGTAGATGCTGGAAAAGCCGAACATGGAGTAACTGCGCACCGTTTTAACACCCGGCGTTCCCAACAATGATACGGTCAGCGGGTAGGTGATCTGATCTTCAACATCTTGGGGGGATCGCCCCATCCATTCAGTGAAAACAATTTGCTGATTTTCCCCAATGTCAGGTATCGCATCCACAGGCACTGGATCTCTAGGCAAGCCACCCAGGTCCCAGTCAAACGGAGCAACCAGAACACCCCATCCAATCAGAAAAAGAGTCCCTAAAAATACAATCAGCTTGTTCCGAAGACAGAACTCTATAATCAACCCGATCCAACTTGAGTTTTCTTGTTTCTGATTACTCATGCTGATGCCCCTCCTGACCGGCTTCGATAGTTTCTTTCAGATTTCCGCACGTAAACATTCGACTTCCGTAATATGGGTTTTCAACGCCTTTATTTTCCTGGATCCAGTCTGCTCCCTTGCCTTGGAATGCCATGGGACAATGGTAAATCAGTAACGGCTTTTCCGAAGAGCTTCCAAACTGTTGCAGGACCCCAATCAATGAATTGGAAATAATTTCAAACTCAGTACGCGCAGTTTTCAGGCTTTGGGAAGTCCCCAACCTCTCAGTGGCCCTCTGAATCTCGGAATGCGCCCTCATCCATACTTCATGCGCGTCAGTTCCCAATGCGCCCATGCCAACATTCTGAATGGCTTTATTTAATAAATCGCCAACCTGATTCGCTTCAGCTAACTGATCCTGACTTAACGCCTTTTGCAGTTTCATGTACTCACTGACAACCGCATCCAGTTGACGATGAAATTCAACTGGCGCTTGCAGGCTCGGCTTTGTTGTTCCCGTGAAATGATCTTCATGATCAGAATGATCCTGTTTCTCGGCGCTTGTGGAATCCTTACCACTCCCATGTTGGCGCCCGGGACTTTGTCCGCCTCCCTCCGGGTTCATCATGCTCGGCTTGGCCAGAATCTGAATAGCGCTGTCAATTTTGAAGGCTCCGTTGACCACAACTCGCTCTCCTTCCTTCAAACCCGACTTCACCAGGTAAGTCGAGCCAGCTCGTGGACCCAGCTCGATCTCTCGCCCTTCATAAATTCCCACTTCCTTCTCGACATACACCACGGCCCTCGTTCCTGTAATGAGCGGCGCGGAGGCTGGTATCACCAATGGAGCCTGTTCCGTGTCTGCTCGGACGTATCCTAAGGATTCCGCGCTAACCAGATCCATACCACAAATGTCGCATTCCCCGGGTGAGTCCTTGATGATTTCAGGGTGCATAGGACTGATCCATTTTCCGGAGAATTTTGGATCCATCACTTTTCCGCCCTGCGCTACTTGCGAATGAACCGTGGCCCGCACAAACATTTCCGGTTTCAGCTTGCCTTCCGGGTTCGGCAGATTGACGCGTATTTTTACAGTCCGGGTTTTCGCATTTAAAGTTGGATCAATGAAGGCAATCTGCCCGGTAAACACCTCGCCCGGATACGCCTCCGTTCGGAACTCGACATGCTGTCCATAATGAATCCAGGGCAAATCCGATTCATAGGCGTCCAGTTTGACCCAGACGGTAGACAGATCCGCAATCGTGTAAATCTGTGTTCCGGTTTGAACATACATTCCTTCCAGCGCGTTTTTATGAACCACAACGCCACTGATCGTTGAGTTCAATGTGATTTGATCAGAGGGAGCGCCTTTTTGCAGAATGGACTCAATCTGTTCATCCGAGATGCCCCAGAGTCTGAGTTTTTCTTTTGCGGACTCGACACTGATCCGGGATTGTTTCCTGAGGTAATCGCTGGAACTTTTCTGTAAATCGGCAGAAGTTTTTACCGCCTGCAAAAGTTCTTCCTGAGCCGATAAAAGTTCCGGACTGTAGAGATCGGCTAAATGATCCCCTTCGTTCACTTTCACTCCGGTGTAATCCACATACAGCCGATCCAGTCTCCCGGGAACCCAGGCTGTGATATAAGACAACCGGGTTTCGTCATACTCTACTTTGCCGACCATTCGAATTTCGGCATCCACAAACCGCCTCACTACCTCCGCGCTTTCAACTTCTGCCAATTTTTGCGCTCTGGGTGAAAGTCGTAACTCCCTCGGACCCAATTCTTCATTTCCTTTTGCAGATGAAACCGGGATCAAATCCATTCCACAGAGCGGACATTTTGCATTGGGATCCGGCAATCGGATTTGGGGATGCATGGAGCACGTGTACATCTCCTGTCCGCTGTTTACATTAGCGCTTTCAACTTTCGCATTATTGGAACTGAAACATCCCCGGATGACCAGTCCGCTTGAAAAAGCCAACAAGACAATCGCGCCGGATAAAATACTTTTGTAGTTCATTATCTATCTCCTTAAAGTCTATTGATTCGATGGGAACAATCTCTCTCCCATCAACATTTCAATTTCAGAC
>JAUIHU010000636.1 GCA_030432175.1 Verrucomicrobiia bacterium
ACAATCTAGTCTACCATAAGTGGAACGAAGTCTCAGATTTGCTTTCAGTCAATTATCGGAAGCGTTCACGTTCTCCAGAGGCGCTTGTCAGTAAATTAAGTTAGCGCTTATGGGCTAGCGCCCTTCGCTACACACGGGCCGCCCAGAGCCAGGGCTGGCGCCCTTCGCTACTTACGGGTCGCCCAGAGGGCTAGGAGGTCAGTTTGTCATAGTTTATTTACGGAACATTCGATCATTCATCATTCATCATTCATCATTCATCATTCATCATTCTCAATTCCTTGCGGAATTCATAGAACGGGTCTATATATCTATTTATGAATGCCAGGGAGGCGTTGATTGCATTAAATCTAATTGAAGGTATCGGACCTGTGCGGGTTCGAAAGCTACTTGAATTTTTTCAAACTCCTGAACGAGTGCTGCGAGCATCAATGGATCAATTAAGCCGGATCTCATGCCTGACGGATGATGTGAGAAATGCAATCGTTCATTGGGAGGACGAAGTCGATTTGCTTGGTGAGATGCGCAGAATTCGAGAAAATGATTGTTGGATTCTGATTCAGGAAGATGAGTTGTATCCGAAATTATTGCGGCACATTTATGATCCGCCAATCGTTTTGTATGTGCGAGGATCCATCACACCCAATGATGGAACAAACAGCCTGGCTGTAGTTGGATCCAGACAAACGACTCACTACGGAAGGGAACAAGCCCGAAATTTTTCAAGAAACCTGGCCAAAGAAGGAATCACTGTGGTCAGTGGTGGGGCGAGAGGGATTGACACGGCTGCGCATCGTGGAGCATTGGAAGGCGGCGGGCGGACAATCGCGGTATTGGGCACAGGAATCAACCATGTTTATCCGGCCGAAAATGCTGAGCTTTTTGATACAATCACATCTCACGGCGCATTGATAACTCAGTTTCCTTTTAATCGCCCGGGAGATCGCCAGTCTTTTCCGGTGCGAAATCGCATTGTCGCCGGTATGACGATGGGATGTCTGGTAATCGAAGCAGCTCTGACTAGTGGCGCTTTGATTACCTGCAATATGGCCGTGGACAATGGACGCTCGGTATTTGCTGTTCCAGGACGGGTCGATTCTCCACGTAGTCAAGGATGTCATGATCTGATCAAACGAGGAGCCAAATTATGTGAGAATGTGGAGGATATTCTGGTTGAATTTGAGTACCTGTTTCCTTCACCAAATTCCCAGACTCCTCTCATTCCAAGTTCTTCTATCAACCGTTACATTCCCGATGAATCAGCTCGAATCAAGCGAAATAAAAACCCATTAAAACAACCAGCTAATATCGTCGCCAACAAAAAGAAAAATGTATTGGACACTTTTAAAGCGGATCAGTTTCAAGGGATTGAAAAGAAAATTTTTTGCCTGCTGAGTGAGAATAGTGAACTTGATCTGGATGAAATTATCCGAAATGGAGGCATGAGCAGTTCAGAGGCCAATACAGGTTTGTTGAAACTCGAAATGAAAAAAGCGGTCGTCCGTTTACCTGGACGCCGCTTTGCTTTAGTGAATGCTTGATTCAAACTTGGCTTCTCAGTTCAATACTTCAGGATTTTCATCCGTTCATTGGCGTCAACTGAAACGGCGGAGGCTCGGTGACTGAATTCAAAAACTGAGGATTTCCCGTCGGGCCAATCGACTCGGATTCCTCTCGAAAAGACTCCAAATTTTTTACCCAATGTGACTGCTGAACTGTTTTGTGTCCAATAACCTCCACCCATCTGAATTTCACGGATTGGTCCTGTGGTTTCATCGTCATACAATAATTGAACTTTGGCTCCGACAGCCGGTAACTGGTCAACGCTCAGCACAAATACCGTCAATCCCTGGCTGGCTCCATTGTTTTGATAGAGTAATGCTTCCCCTTCGTGTTGAGCCACTGCAAGATCCAGTCGCCCATCCATGTTAAAATCCGAAACCCCTGCTCCACGAGCCTGTCCAAGTATCCGAACTCCCGCCTCATCAGGCTGAAGCGCCTTCCACTTTTCATTCCCCTGATTGAGCATCAACACGCCAAAGCCTGCATCAAACCTTGCCTGATCCCAGGGCGTTTCAAAAAAGTTCTGGGCAATGAACAAGTCATCTTTTCCATCTCCATCAAAATCTCCGTTCACCAATCCAAACACAGGAGAGAACTGCGCTTCCACTGTCATGGATTGGATCTCAAAACTTTCTCCACGATTCCATAAAATGACGGAATCCAAAATCTGAACCTGAAGCGCCTGGGTCTGGTTGAATGAATCGCCCAGCAATTCCTCAATGCTGGCTTGTCCAAAATCCCTGTAGGATTCAAATCGCATCCCAATCAATGGCAGCGCGGTGGAAATGGTTTTCCTGTCTCGATAAGGGAGGATCTTTCCAGTGTTGGAATCCTGATATGCCTCGATCAAATCCAGTCTTCCATCATTATTGATATCACCATAATAAACTCCCACCCACGCATCGAGAGCCGCCTGATAACGATGATTTCTTCCCCAGTTGCCAACCGCCAGATCCAGTCTTCCGTCGTTATTCCAATCACCGGAGATCACGCTGTTCCACCATCCAACCGTATTCCCTAAACCCATTTCGAATGTAGCTTCTGAAAAAACTCCCGCATCATTTCGAAACAATCGTATCGGACCCCATTCGCCCACCAGAACCAGATCGGGATCCATGTCCCCATCCCAATCAGTAAACAGAGCTGAACTGATCATTCCGATGTCCATAAACAGTATGGAGTTCAATGTGTCTTCAGAGAACCGTTTTCCTTCTTGTAAATAGAGAGCCGAACTGGCGGCTTCCGGATAACGACCTGGAACCGCCCGCCCACCGACAAATAAATCCAGATCTCCGTCACCATCAATATCAGCCATAGCCATCGGTCCAGCGCTGGATAGTCCGGCGGGAATTACACGATTGATGCGTTGGTTTCTCAGGTCATAAACTTTGACCGCCGCATCTTCCACCCGCCCATCTTCGTAATTTGAACTGCCTACCAGCAAATAAGATTCTTTGGGTGTCGGATTCCATCCCAGAACGGATGTGATTTCTCGATCCAGTGTCGGACCACTCACCTTCCAGAAGCTCTGGCCCTGATTGTTTCTAAAAATCCCTAAGGC
>JAUIHU010000637.1 GCA_030432175.1 Verrucomicrobiia bacterium
GAATGTCCCCGCTCCTTTACAGGGCGCAACTGTCCAGCGATATTTTCGACTCCTTGCTCTACGTCTTAACCAGATTTTTAAAATGCGCCCAGGCAATGGGACCGAATCCTTTATCTGGACACTGAAAAACGGAATGGGCAACTTGCTGGGCTATCTCTCACATCATTATACCCGACTGAACTGCTTTCACTGCATTGAAGGCTGCTGCAACACCCAGCGCAGACACTCTGCCCTGGACTATTTGTCACCCTCCAACTTCGAGGCTAATTACGCTCTTAATTAATTTTTAAATTGGCCCAGAAAAGAGTTGCGCCTCATTGTTACTTGTTAACTTTTTGTCTGCTTACCGAAATTCTTGAGATATCTTCCAGCGGTAAAAACGATCGCTAAAGATGAAAGGCCCACTAAAATCCAGCGCATATTTCTACGCCTTCTCTCTGTGTATAAGCGGATCGCTATTGTATTTTGTTCAGCCAATTGCTTTACAGATCCGTCTGGTTGCGAAAGTCCAATAATTCCATTCGTATGAAGAATAGTATTTTTAACTTTGTAATCATTTTCTTCGATCTGATTTAGCGGATGCATTCCAAGGTCAAATGCGGCTGAAGGGAACGGCTGTTCCATTAATTCAAAAGAAAGAACTTCAATCTGCATATTTGGAACGGGTGATCCTTCAAGCCTCATTGTAAATTCATTAGGCAACCCCAGAGGTAGAGTCCTTTTGTACGCATACTCCAAACTGTAGTTGTAGCCATCATAATTGAGGTTCCAACCAGTTGTTAAACCTTCATTAAGCACAATAGAACCGGTTATTGTCGTATTTCGCTTTGTCAGGTAACTAAACTTGTCTTCAACCATGTTAATCTCGCCGAAGGGAACGTCTTTTATTCCTAAATTTAAGACACTATCAAGGATGCTTTTTCCACCTGATACCATTTGGCAAACAGGATCGGTATCCATTTTCTCTTCATTTACGTAGGAAATTTGAATGTTTCCACCTTGGAACAACCAATACTTCTCACCGTATGCACCTAAGGCCATGAATTGGTGAGCGACACTATTGGTACTATCTAAAGTATTCGGTACATTATTGGCAGGTCGAATCTGATGTAAAACAAATCCCGAATCCTGATATTTTGCATGGTAGCGCTGGAAACCCTCTTCGTCGATACCAGCAAGACTTAAGGGAGGCTTTATTCGGAATTGTAATTGTATAACCTTCTCCGTATTTTCCAGAAATTCAGTGACTGGATTAATGAGCTTGCCTGGTTGGGGCGATTGTATTCTGTTCTGCGGTTGCTGGGGAAACACCCCATTCTGAGCCATTGAATTCGTAATGACGAAAATGCATGCACAAAACAGAACCACCAGGTAGGAAACTTTATACTGAAACAATTGTTTATTTTTCATTGAAAGTGTCAATATAGGAATTATCTTGCGTGCGAATACGAATCCTTACCAATACCAGATCCATCGGCAAGTGGGCCATCACGCCTTTTGGCTCCTCGAATTCAGATTCATAAGTATGAACAGAACGCCACCGGAGAACATGAATCCCAAAAGGAATTTCATGAAATTGTCTGTTGATTCGGGCGAAATCGGTAATGCGTCACCCATATTTCCTAAACAATTACACGGCTTAGTCCAGCCAACCCACACCAGGCCAACGCGGTATGCAATTATTATTGATGATAAGAATGTAATCTCCATTAGCTTTTCTATTAGAAGCCGAAAAGCACATATTATTACTACAAAAAATTCTAGAGCTGCAGCAAGCAATAATAAATTCGCAAATCTCAGGGTTATTATCGGATCGCGCTCTAACAATAACATTGAACTGCCTGAGAAACTAATCAGTTTGGGGATTGCAACCACGGATAAAATAACAGCAATGCTGTTGGCGAATAAATTGCCTGCATGACTCATTTCTGGAGAAGTAGATTCACCTAACTGGCTCGGCGAGTGGAGCCAGGTTTTGAAGTGGACTGAACCAATTAACAGCTGCCCTTCTTTCATCTCACCCGAAGGAATCAGCGCCGCCAATCACTACGGCTTCAACACCCTGCCCCACAACACCTTAAGGTAACGCCCTTCGGGACAGTTGGAATAAATCGGGTGATCGGCGCCAGCGCCTGTGCGATTCAGAATCTGGTACCGCCTCCCGGCACGGTGAATTCCCCGGCAAGCATGTTTCTCAAAATCTGATTCGGAAACCTTCCCTGAACAGGAACAGGTCACCAGCAATCCTCCCGGCTTCACCAGTTCTGCCGCCAATCGATTCAGATCTTCGTACTTCCGCAATCCATCTTCCTCATCTGCTCGACCAGAAACAAGCTTGGGAGGATCAGCGATCACGACATCCCATGTTTCTCCATTTTTCACCATTTGACGAGCGTAGGAGAAGGCGTCGCAATGCACCCAGTTGACTCGGGCCTGGTTTAGATTGGCATTCCGTTTTGCCTGAGCAATCGCTGCTTCATCCAGGTCGACTCCTGTAACTTCTTCAGCGTTACCCAGAACTTTGGCAGCCAATGAAAAACCTCCCGTGTAACAACACAAATCCAACACGCGCAATCCTTCCACTTTTCCTGCCAGCTGAAGTCGATTGTCGCGCTGATCACAGAAAAAGCCGGTTTTGTGACCTGATTCAAAATCCACCTCGAACCGAATTCCATTCTCCCGGCACTTCACCCGCCGCACTTTGTCAGATGTCAGTTCATGAATGCGGATCCGTTCCATTCGCGCAATGTCAGGATCGACCGAATAGATCACCTGCGTCGCGCCAGTACGTTCAAGAATACGAGGTATCCAACGAGAAATCCGTTTAAAGATCCCGTAACTATGCATCTCCACCTTCAGAGTTCGATCATAGATATCAATAATCAATCCACTCAAACCGTCCCCATCCGAATTGATGACACGATAAGCGTTCATCCTTTCAGGGAGCTTCAGATCATCCAGTCGCAACTGCAAAGCTTCCTCAACGGATTGGTCCAGACGCGCTTCATCTCGCAATTCGTGGCCATGATAATACATCCGGAGAGCCACTTTTGCCCTGGGATGAAACAGACCATATCCAAATGGACGCCCTTCTCGATCATACACAGCGGTCCAGTCCC
>JAUIHU010000638.1 GCA_030432175.1 Verrucomicrobiia bacterium
TCTTCCCATACGCATTGGAGTGCATCCCTGCAGAACGTGTGGCGATCCAGCCGCCCAATGTGGAGCAGTAAAAGGAGTCCGGATAATGTCCGAGTTCCAGTCCGTGTGGAGCGAGTTGTTCTTCCAGGTCCGGACCATAAACACCGCATTGAAAGCGAGCGGTTTGTGAATAGGGATCGACTTCAAGGAGTCGGTTCATTCTGCATAAATCCAAAGCTACGGTCATGCGGCGTTCTTCAGCGGGACGATCCAGACTTCCAACAATGTTAGTGCCGCCGCCAAATGGAATCAGACAAACGTCGTGTTGCTTGGCCAGAAACATCAGTTCCTGGACTTCATCGTGTGAGGTGGGATAAATGACAGCGTCTGGAGAGCCTTCGACTAATCCCAGGCGAAGGCGGATAAGGTCCCGGTTGCTTTGACCAAAGCTGTGGCGCAGGCGGGTTTCATGGTCAGTCTTAATGGCGTCAGTTTTCAGCAGAAGTTTTGCTTCTGCGAGAAAAGCCTCATTGAGCGATTGGTCCGGGAGACTGATTTCAGCGGGAGGAACGGAGCGCGCCTTTGTGAGTTCCTTCAAGTTGAGTTGTTTTTTGAAGAACGGCAAAAAGCGTGGGCGGTCGGAGATGTCGTAGGTTTCGTCTGGCGATCCCCAGCCCAGAATTTTTCTTTCGTCAATGTTCCAGGATCTTCTTTGCATAATGAGTTAGCGTTGCTGTTGTGTTGAGTTAAAAGAGTTAAATGATTTCTGCGAGGTGTTGGGTTGAGAAACTTAAATAATTTTCGCGGTCAAAGTATTTGGGTTTTGACGATTGACTCCACGTCGTTGATTAAATGCCATCGCCCATCGGGGTCTCCAGTTTCTCGGAATGGCGCCCATGACCAGATAAAGGAAATAGTTTTTCCAGCCGGGGATGACTGTGGCTGCTCCTCGCGCCCATCCGTTTAACGCCAATGTTGCAACTTTGTCGGGGCACATTCCGGTCGGTTGGGTTTCTCCAATGTCTCGGCGAAACGCAGTGGCAGTGGTCCCAGGGAAAACGGTCGTGACCTTGATTCCCTGGCCACGCGTTTCAACACGGATGCTTTCCGCGAGTGATGTCATGAATGCTTTTGAAGCGCTATACAACGCCTGGAAGGGCGCTGGGGTAAAGGCGTAAAGTGAGGATATGAACAGGATCCCTCCCTTTTTTCGTGCGGTCATTCCAGGCAACAATGCTTTGAGCAGTTTCACGTTGGATCCATTTAACAGTTCCAGCATTTGTTCATAATCATTGACGCTATTGTACTGGAAAGCGCCGAACCAGGATCTGCCGGCAGAGAGAACCATCAGATCAACCTGAATAGCATTGGATTCAATCCATTGAATCAATTGCATCGTGGAAGACCCTTCACTTAAGTCAAAAGCTTTGATGTCGATATGTGTATTAGCAATGCCGCGGATTTCCTCAGCCACAGACTCCATCGCTGAACGATTGCGCGATACCAGAATGATGCGTGAAACAGATGGCGCCAGTTGTATAGCAATGGATCGGCCAATTCCGGAGGAGGCTCCCGTGATCAAAGCGGTTTGCCCCGGTAGTGAAGATAGTAAAAAGCTCGCGTTCGATTTCATAACTATTACTGAGCGGCCATGCCCCATTCCTGCGATTTTGTGGCTGTGGCAAGCGATTTGTTTTTCTTTTGAGTCATCCAGTTCGCAGGGGCGTATTGAGTTAGTTTTTGTACTTCAGAAAAGACGGTTTCGACAATCTGTTCGCGGCTTGGGTCTGATCGCATTTCTTTTTTGTGCGCTTGATTGTTGGAGGATTGAGTTTCTATTGGAGTTCCAAAGGCGATGCGGATGGTTCCTTTTTCTGGCAACGTCTGTCCTTTAGGAAGCAGAGAATGAGATCCGGTAATACCCACAGGAATCACCGGGCATTTCATCAGTTGAGCCAGATATCCCAGTCCAGGCTTAAAGGGTTGGAGTAATCCATTTCTTGAACGCGTGCCTTCCGGAAAAATCAGAATCGGATGACCGGATTTCAGTAATGCACGGCATTGGCGGATGGTCGATGGTTGCAACTTGTCCCGATCACAAGGCACAACCAGGAACAATATCTTGAAGAACCAGGACTTGAATCCGGATGTGCAAAAGTAATCCCTGGCGCCCAGGCAATGTAGTTTTAATCCCAAACCATCCATTATCGAAATCAACACCGCAGCATCCAGATGACTGGAGTGATTGGCAGCTAAAATAAAACCTCCATTGGCCGGGACCTGTTCCAATCCTTCGACACGGGCTGAAACCCATTTTCGAAAGAACACACGCATGAAACCCAACCACGCATTGGAAAGTATTTTCTCTATTAGTCGCATGATTTCTATGCTCCTGAGTAACGATCCTGAAAGATCAAAACTGCTCGCTGAAAGGTAGTAGAGAGTTTGAACAGTCAGTTAACCATTTGTGGGGATTGCATTTTGATTTGATTGAACTCGTGACGGATTTTGGATGAGTTCATTTTCGATGAAGTAATCAAAATAAACACTCATCAGATCCGGGTTCAATCCAGGGTAATTCAATTGAGATTGCTTCAATAAAGCCTGGGTCTTTTCACATAAAATCAAAGGACGATAAGGTCGCTGATAGTGTTCCGGGATCGTGAGTTGGTTGATGGAACTCTTCCTCGTGAAGAAAGGGATCAAAGTGTAAAGCGGATCCTCGGGTTGGTTTTGGCGCCTGGAAATCGCCTGGGTGTATTCCTCGTATTTTGCAAATCGGATCGGATATCCGGCTTTCTGGATCCATCTTCCAAAATCCATCCAGTCCCAGGGAGAAGGATGATTCAGGTGCAGGCATGGATTGGAAAAATCGTCCTGAGTGATGAAGTGGGTGATTGCCTGACTGACGGAGTCGACTGGGGCCAGGTCCAGTTCAAAATCCAACTCAGGAAACAATCCGGTTTGGATAAAACTCTGGAAATAGCGGCAAGTAAAATCATCCAGAAACCAGGCGCCGGACTGGCTGTCGCCGGAGATCAACGGGCAACGGAAAACCGTAGCAGGGGCTCCCCTTCGTCTGGCCTCAAAAACCATTTGTTCAGCCACCCATTTGCTTTGGGAATAACCCATGCGCATA
>JAUIHU010000639.1 GCA_030432175.1 Verrucomicrobiia bacterium
TATCATTACAGAACAGTTCAATATTTGACACCCACCAGCAAACCGTCAAATGGGTTCGGGAATCCACTAAGTCTGGCAAGCCCTGGGTCGTAGCATTTGATGAATCGGGAAATGCAGCGCATGCACAAGTACCAGACCTGGGATACCAGGGATTTGATGGACACGATAAGCAAGGCAAATTCGTTTACACACAACATGAAGTCCGCAAACAAACCCTTTGGGGGACTCTGATGGGTGGTGGGGCCGGATGCGAGTACTATTTTGGATATCAGCTGGTTGAAAATGATTTGAACTGTGAAGATTGGCGAAGTCGGGATCAAAGTTGGGATTATGCCCGGATCGCTTTGGAATTTTTCCGCAAAATTGAAGGTCAGGCGCCATTCTGGAAATCGATTCCACAAGATGAACTCGTTAAAAGTTCAGGGAAAAGCCAACCCTACTGCTTAGCCAAACCAGGCGATTTCTACATAGTTTATCTCCCGGATGGAGGTGAAGCTGAAATAGACCTCACTACAGTAAATGGAGATTTCCAAATCGAATGGTTCAATCCAATTACTGGAGGATGTTTGCAAACCGGAAGCGTTAAAACCGTCCAGGGCGGCGGTTGGCAAAAACTGGGAGTTCCCCCTACTCATCCGGACCAGGATTGGGCTCTATTAATTCATAAAATACAAGACTGAGTTTGAATGGTCGGGATCCAGCAAACCAGAAAGCCAAACCCACCATTCATCATTCTTAATCACTATTTGTAAAAAAAAAATCGCCGCGGCTCCAAATGGAACGCGGCGATTTTTTTGAAAAGAAATTCCGATCAGGACAAAGGCAGGGAGCCGTATGAAATCGGTTGGATGATTCGGTTGTCTCCGGTGCGGATGGTGCGGGTTTTTTCGTCGAAATGCAGAGTGTAACCCAGGCGCTCAGACATCTCTGCCATGGAAATCACTGTTTGCACTTTAGTGGCGAGGTCAATGTTTCCATTGGTTGGCTCACCGGTGCGAATGCCTCGGAAGAAGTCAGCGTGGTGAGCGGGAACACTGACACCAGGTTGCAGCCCATCGTATTCCTCACGGTCAATCTCATCTGCAAATGGTCGTTCCGGGCGAAGTTCTACTTTGGATCCACCGAAGTAAATCGTAGCTTCATGACCGCGGAACATATCTGGCAGACCCTGTTCGTTCACGGTACTACCAATCACCAGCAAGCTGAGTCCACTTGGAAATTCAGCGATAAGCTGAGTGTTATCGTTCACATCACGGTCGGTGGTGATTTTGCGGGTTCCAAGAGAGGCAACGCGAACCGGAAACTCAGGGTTGCCAGAAGCGATCATTAATGGGTGAATTCGGTGAGCCAGCAAGTCTCCCAGAATACCAGCGCAATATGGGAAGTATTTCCGCCACCGGTGATAGCTGTCAGCGCTGAATGGACGGTCACTGACCTTACCTAACCATTGCTTCCAGTTGATATTTTCTGGAGTGGAAGTGTCGTCGATGCCGTAGTTCCATTCTCCGTTCGGGTTGTTGCGGCAATAGGAAGCTTGTCCCAGAACAGGGGCTCCTACCCATCCTTCGCGAACGAGTTCTGCGGCTTTGTGATATTGCGCAGCTGAACAATATTGAGATCCGATCTGGAAAGTTTTTCCGGTGCGTTTCACCGCATCGTGCACAGCAAAAGCCTCATCCAGGTAACGGGTCATTGGTTTTTCGCAGTAAACGTGCTTACCGGAATTCACAGCGTCAATGGAGACCTGTGCGTGCCAGTGATCTACTGTGGCGCAGAAAATCGCATCAATGTCTTTGCGCTCCAGCAATTTCTGGTAATCCGGGTAGACAGCGTCTTCAGACAATCCCAGAAATTCACGCGCTCTTTCGCGTCGTCTGTTGTAAACATCACTGACTGCCACAGCGACGGTGTTGTTGTCGCCTTCATATTGCTTCACATTTCGGACGTGAGCATTGAATCCTTGTCCACCAACCCCAATGAAACCGACTGAAATTCGATCATTTGCGCCGATGACTCGTCCTGGGGAAGGAGCCTGATTTTGACCGTAAACCGGTGTTTTCAGAGTGGAGGCGGCGGCGGCGGCCAATGCCCCTTTCTTCAAAAAGCCGCGACGTGAATCTGCGGCTGACTTTTGACTCGGTGTGGATGTTGCTTTTTTATTATCCATAACTGAATTATTTATTTGACGAATAAAAAGTCCCGGCAACCAGGCAGTTACAAACGCGCAACGCGTTTGTCGGCAAACGTTTCGGGTATTTTCCAAATAATTATGGAAATCGGGACAGGGGTCAATCTTGAACTTTACTCTGACAATTTGATTGAAGACTCATCTTCAGACTTCTGTCTAAAGGTAGTGAAAGGAAGAATCGCCTCAGTGACCTGGTGGTTTGTTTGGACATTGGGACCGATTTTCCTATAATTTCCACGTTGGTGTTGGTTATTGATCTTTTAATTGGCGAGTGTTTTAAGTTTATGTCCTGTTTACGAAATAAAATCCGGAATGGGCGGATATCGGTTCGCATGCTTCCTGGCTTCTTTTCCTTGGTTCTGGCTGGTTGCGCCATAGCAGCCATCGGGTTCGGATCACTGAACCTGTCTAATGGAGCTGAAATCAACCAGCCGCAAGGGGAGAACTCAGAGGAAAAGATTCGTCCGGCTTACAAGACCGGTTATTTTCAAATGATTCGGCTGGGACGGGATATTCACCGCACTATGGAACCGGAATACCGTCGGCAGATCAGTCCAGAGCCAGTGTTTCTGGAAACAGATGTGACTCCATTTGTGCGGCCTGTGGTTTATGAAGATCCGAATCAGCCCATTCGAGCGGTATTTGTATCTGCCGGTTTTATTGATCTGGTGAACAATGTTGCTCATGCGCAGGCAATTGATCGATTGGAGCGAGGTTTTTTCAAGCGCTACATCAAGATTCTCAGTTCCGAATCGGGTTCAAAAGAGTTAAAGGAACTTCCGGGACTGAACAATGATGAGTACTGGACCATTGACGTCCTGGACGAGCAGCATTCACTTTATAATCAAATCGTGACGGCCGTGATCGCGATTAAGTTGTCGCATCATTACCTGGGACATTACGAAAAATATAAAGAC
>JAUIHU010000640.1 GCA_030432175.1 Verrucomicrobiia bacterium
CTTTTTAACACCGGATTTCAAACCATTCTATGGTGGCACATACTTTCCTCCGCAGAGCCGTTATGGTCGCCCGAGTTTCAAGGAAGTGCTGCAGCGTATTCAACAGCTTTGGGAGATCCAACGCCAGGAACTGGTAGATGGAGCCGTGCAATTGACCCAGCAGTTGCAGTCAGCTCTCGAAGCAGACCCGGATCCAGGGCAGGCTTTGGCATTAAAGACCATTCACGAAGCGGCGCAGAAGTTTAAAGCGGAATATGATCCGCAGCACGGAGGGTTTGGAAGCGCTCCCAAGTTTCCTCGTCCAACTCAGCCGGCATTACTGATGAGATATGCCTGGCGATTTCAGGATGATGAGTCGGCGAGGATGGTTCTGAATACCTGCAGGAAGATGGCGCAAGGCGGTATTTATGATCAGATTGGCGGAGGATTTTCAAGATATTCGGTCGATGCGGAGTGGATGGTTCCGCATTTTGAAAAGATGCTCTATGACAATGCTCAGCTCGTTCATTTGTATCTTGATGCGTGGCAGTATTCAGAAGGCCGCAATGAACACGCCCGAATAATTCGGGGGACATTGGATTATCTTCTGCGCGACATGACACATCGGGACGGGGGCTGGTATTCGGCTGAAGATGCAGATAGTGAAGGGAAAGAAGGTAAGTTTTATTGCTGGGCTTTGGAAGAATTGCGAAATCTCCTTTCTGAGGAGGATTTAGATCTGGCCACTCGTTACTACGGACTGACGGAAGCTGGAAATTTTCATGATCACAGCGATCCGGAAGCGCTGCCAAATCAGAACGTGCTCCAGGCCCGGCCCCGGAACTGTACTGGAGAAGAAATGGACAGGCTGGAAAGTATCCGACGCAAACTCTTTGAAATTCGCGAGAAAAGAGTGAGACCGGAATTGGACGACAAGATATTAACCTCCTGGAATGGATTGGCGTTGGGAGCTTTTGCGCGGGCGGGTTGGGCATTGGGGCAGACCATGTACCTGGATGCAGCGAGGCGGAATTATGAATTCATTCGCAAAAATATGTGGGACAGTTCCGAACGCAAACTCTTTCACCGGTGGAGAGATGGAGAACGAGACAGCTCGCAGTTATTGGATGATTATGCATTTTATGGAGAAGGAATGCTCTGGCTTTACCAGGCTTCATTGAATTCAGAGTATCTGAAGTTTGCGATTGAATTGGTCGATACTGCACTGAAACGCTTTTATGATTCAGAAAAAGGTGGATTTTTCCAAAGCGGACAGGATACCCCCAGTTTGTTGTTTCGCGTGAAGGAAGATTATGATGGCGCTGAGCCTTCAGGTAACTCTGTGATGGTGAGAAATCTGATTCAGCTGGCAAGATTGACCGGGAATTCGGCTTACCGAGAAGCGGCAGATAAAACCTTGGCGTTGTTTACCACGAAAATGAACTCACTCCCGCAGGCTGTCCCGTATTTATTGCAAGGGCTCTGGGATGTTTTGGATGAGGGATCCACGGTGTACCTTTCTGGCTCTGATCAGGATGCGCAACGAAATGCGTTTCATCGCATTGGGGCGGAAGTGTTTCGCCCAGGAGTCCTTTTTATTGGCAGCTCTGATAGTGTGGATGATTTTTTTCGGAATTTAGACGTGGTGGGAGCTAAGGCGAAAGCATATTTGTGTCATGGAAATACCTGTAAAAATCCAATAACTGAAGTGGGAGAACTAAGAACAGGGCTGAAGTTGAATCCAAATCAGATTCCGGAATAAACTTTATGGAAATCGTTTCTCCTGGGCGCCATAGTGGCCGCTTTCATTTCAGGATACTTCGCATGCTGGCGTCACTCGCCGAATTGGGCATCAGCGTTCCCGGCACACCACCCAGCGCCAATCCCCTATTCACCTTCTGTTGGGTTTGAATCAGACTTCGGAGGAAATCTCACAGATTGCCTTGCGCTTTCAAAAAGCGCTACAACCTTGTCCGCGATGAATGAAGAGCCAGAAGTCCTAATCCCTTTTAAAAAGCATGTCTTTGTCTGCAATGGAACTTCGTGCACTGCAAATGGTTCAGCGGCTGTTAAAGAACGTTTCGTGAAGGAACTCCGTGCTCGCGGCCAAATGCGTAAGCAGAAAATTGAAGGTGATTTCATGTGCACTGATTGTTCAAGCGTCGGATTTTGTGAAATTGGCCCTGCTGTTCTGGTTTATCCGGATGGAGTCTGGTATGCTGGTGTTCGGCCTGAAGATGTCCCGACAATCATCGACGAACACCTGAATGGGGGACATCCGGTTGAACGACTGGCCAGAAATCGTGTACCTGCCCCGGAATTGATGGATGACGCTCAAATTGATAAACCTGACACAAACAAGTCCTAGTGGCTCGTACGGCAATGCTTTTTTGCCCGCCATTTTATTAAAACTGTTGAACAGAATTATTAACTGCTACTCGATCTGATCGCCCATCAGGCTAAATCAATCATGTCATTGGAACTGGTCTTTCTCGGAACCGGCACGTCGCAGGGGGTTCCTATCATTGGTTGGGAATACCCCGAATCATTTCTCCAAAACCCTAAAAACCACCGAACCCGCCCAGCGGTCTACATCCGCACGGAAAAGGTCCAGGTAGTCATCGATACTCCTCCCGAATTCAGAATCCAAATACTAAGAGAGGGAATCAACTGGTTGGACGCTGTCCTGATTACTCATGCTCACGCGGATCACATTATGGGGATGGATGATTGTCGGCGGTTTTGCGCCATTCGCGGAGAAAAACCATTACCTGTGTACGCTGACCCAGGAGCCATGAAGGACCTTAAAAGGGTCTTCAATTATGCATTTCAGGAAGGCAAACCTACACCAATCGGATATTTCCAACCTGACCCACATTTGATTGAAGGTCCGTTTCAAATCGGTGATCTGGAAATCCACCCCTTTCCATTACCTCATGGCCGAATCAATACCACAGGATTTCTGTTCATCCAGAACGGGAAAAAACGCCTGGCATATTTCAGTGACTGCAAATCCATTCCCGATCCAGCTATGGAAGCGATCCGCGGAGTCGACATCATGGTTCTTGACGCCTTAAGACATGATTTGCATCCCACACATATGTGTCTTGATGAGGCATTAACA
>JAUIHU010000641.1 GCA_030432175.1 Verrucomicrobiia bacterium
CTTCCTAAACCGTAAGTCACCCAGGATCCCAAAGACGGTCTCCCAGGTCTGGCGAATCCGGTATTAAAGAAGATTTGTGCAGGCGCGTGGTTGAACTGATCGGTTTTCGCTGATCGAATCAGACAAATATCGTCCACGACACTCGAAAGATGCGGCATCGCTTCCGACATTTCCATCCCACATTGACCATGGCGTGAAAATTCAAACTTGGGACCCATTACCGCCGCATCGGGGCGGATGAATGCATACCGTTGTCCACCAATGACGGAAGGTGGTAGTGGTTGTCCTTCCAGTTTCTTCAACTCAGGTTTGTAATCCCATAAATCCAACTGGCTGGGAGCGCCAGCCATGAACAGATGAATCACAGCTTTTGCTTTACCCTTGTAATGAGAAGGCTTGGGAGCGAGCGGTGAATCGGATTCTGTGGCAGCGCTGGCCAGGGAACTTCCCATTCGATCACAGAGCAGTGAAGCCAGAGCCATTTTTCCCAGACCAATTCCACAATCCCGAAGAAACCATCTCCGGGAAACATTTTGTACAATTTTTTCCCTTGTTTGCATTGATTGACGCATTGGAGGATTTTTATGAATTCTTTGAGTAAATGCCACTTATTGGCGGGTCACCGTTTCATCCAGATTCATCAGCGCACGCGTTAGCAAGGTCCATGCGGCTGCCTCAGCCTGTTCATCCGGTTCGTCCAGCCGGGTTTTGTATTCGTTCCAGTGAATCTGACTCCAGTTCAGGATCTCATTGATTTCATCAGGATTGTCCTGCAACCATGCCTTTTGCGCTCTATAAAATGACAACATTCGATTTGCCTCAGATTCACTGGCAGGGCGAACGAGTATTTTTCTGAATAAATCTTCCACCCGACACATTTCACCGCCCGGCTTCTCGGTCCACTGCAGCCCCATATTGGCTGCGATTTCCAAAAAGACGCCGTCATTCATTAAGGTCAGCGCCTGCAAAGGGGTATTTGTTCGAGGCCGACTGGCTACGCAGGATTCACCGCTTGGACCATCAAATGTGGCGAGCATCGCATAAGGCGTGGTCCGTTTCATGAACGTGTAAAGTCCACGCCGATATCGATCCGGTCCGTCACTGACGTTCCAATTCAATCTGCCGTAAGCGCCCTCGGTAGTCACACCCGGAGGTTGTGGAGGGAAAACACTGGGACCGCCCAACTGGCGGGTCAGTAGCCCAGAGAATTTCAGCGCAGAATCTCGCAGCATTTCGCCGCTTAAACGAAATCTCGGCGCATGCGACAGCCAGATATTTTCCGGATCCATCTCAAGCGCACTTTTAGACACGATAGAAGATTGGCGGTACGTTGCGCTCAGGACAATTTTACGAGTCATTTCTCTGAGCGACCATCCCTCATTCATCAACTCCACCGCCAACCAATCCAGCAACTCAAGATGAGTGGGTGGATCGCCCTGATAGCCAAAATCTTCAACCGTATTGACCTCGCCCAAACAACGCTTCCCATCTGCGGTTCATGACCACTCTTGCAGTGAGCGGGTTTTCCCTGGAAACCAGCCAATCGGCGAATTCCAGACGATTCTCTGGAACCTCCTCTACATAA
The DNA here is from genome assembly GCA_030432175.1 of Verrucomicrobiia bacterium. Lineage (GTDB taxonomy): Bacteria > Verrucomicrobiota > Verrucomicrobiia > Limisphaerales > JAUIHU01 > JAUIHU01. The sequence continues at coordinate 1,586 of JAUIHU010000641.1, forward strand.
CGCTTCAGAAAGTCTGGCAAACCGGGCTTCACTTCTTCCCCAGGGGAAAGAAACTCTCCCCGCTTTCGGACACGCGTTATTCTGGGATTCTCACTGGGGCGTTCCTGGAAAACCAATGTGGTCGGCGCGTCCATCGCCTCTTTGCGTAGTTTTTCGATCCTGGAATGAATCGAAGCTAATTCCGGTGTCGTCTTCAGAAAATACTGCAGCAAGGAATCCTCCTCTTTCTCAGATCTCTGACTTTCATCTGTGGTCAGCAGCCCGGCGATTTCAGCAGGAACTTTTGTGGCGCTGGGACTTTGAGAAGATTTTGACACCCAAATTTTAAATCTACCCATACCTGCGGCGTAATAACGTTCAAAAAGTAAATCCAATTGGGGTGGGTTGGATCCTTCAACCGGTTTTTCCAACACAAACACCGCTTCATGTCGTTTGCCCTGTCCTCCATTGATAGACCAGCCGGTTTGCGGATCTCCATCAATGGCGGCTTTGGCATTGTTTCTGCCACTTGAAAAAGAATCACTGGCTTGAACCCAAGGTAAAACTTTTCCGTCTGCAGTGTTCAGGAACAATTCAGAAAGGAAGAAATCACCTCGTGGACCTTCATAGTAAATGGCTCCCGGTCCATTCTCAGGCAGGCGTTCATCTGGTAGCGCTTCGATTTTAACAGCTGTGACGCCTTCCCAGGACTGATCGAATTTAAGTTCATACACGTCTCTTTTGGTGAAATCGCCACTGGCAAAGACAGCTCCATCGGATTCGATTTGAAGGTATGGCAGATTGCTGGAAGCGCTTGCAGGAACCATCAACTCCCAATCAACCAACGCTCCCTGCATCTCGGATTTCCATTCCGAAAATTTCTTTTGGAGGCGGTTTTGTCTTCTTTCGGCAATCGGGATTCCTGATTCCAATTGCGATCCCAATCCGATGCGAACCCTTCCAATCGTATGAGCGCTTCCATAATTTTGTTTTAAAACCAGTCTCAACACTGAACCTGCCTGAATTTCGTGCGTCTGTGGCAATTGAAATTGAATCCAGCGCGATAAATTCCAATTCTCTTCACCGCCACCGGAAATCGCCCATCCATTTCGATCCGACGGATCTAGTGCGTTTTGAGGCGGGAATTGGTTTTGTTGAAAATCTGCTTTTGCGTTGGCGAGTTCCAGTGTTTCCCAGGACTCAGTTCCAGGAGCTTTGATCTGCAACTCCACATGAGTCAGGACGAAGTTTCCGTGATCGGTTCTTCCAGGACCTTTGCTGGGAAGCTGATCATGGGTCAGAGCCTCGATTCGGATCCCATCCAGACTTTTAAAACTATCGTCTGAAATGACGTTCCAGGTCCATGTGTAGGTGTCCTTGTCGGGGCGTGATCCTGAGATTAAATAAGATCCGTCTTCCAGCAATCCCACATCCGCGCCATGCGCCGATTGCAATCCAGTTTCTCCGGGATAAAACCAATCCATTGATTCTGAAACCGGAAAGTAGTCGGGGAGATCCGATTCAAGTTCGGCCGCTTC
>JAUIHU010000642.1 GCA_030432175.1 Verrucomicrobiia bacterium
AACTGTTAAAGTCTATTACCTCGTTCGTCGCCAGCGAACTCAAACAGAACAAGGACGACGAGCTTTATCGCACGGAAGGGACGTTTTTGAAAAACGGTCCTGTCCCATATCACATTAACCGCATGTACACATTGGGAAATGGGGTGGTTGAAATAAAACTAAAGGTCATTCCGTTGAAAAGCTCTAATGGTCAGGGAACTGAACCGGAGCAAATTGTACTGTGAGAATATCATGTACGGAGATCTCTCAGAATCCTTATGAGATAATAAACCACAGAATTCACTGATGAGCACAGAATGTAGATATGAAAGAAAATCTGTGTAAATCGGTGTCATCTGTGGTTGATGTTTAGTTTCAGTCTGATAGTGACCCCTTGATCGCTGGATTGGATTTCCAGGTTCGCGCCGGCTCGTTTTGCTCGAGTTCGCATGTTAGCCAGTCCGTTTCCAGAGGATTGATTCTGATTTTTAGCGAACCCTTTCCCATTGTCCGAGACACAAATGATCAAATCATGCTCAGTTTCAATTGTGATCTTTAGATTGGCTAAAGTGGCTTTGGAATGGCGAAGAATATTGCTGATGGATTCCTTGACGATACAGATGACCTCGTGTCGGACGAAGGGAGAAATCGGGCAGTCGTCAATTTCTGTTGGGGCTTCGATTCGACAGTGGATGTCGGTGTAGCGAAAGCTGGAGTCAAAGAGCCGAATCGTGAATTCGATTAGCTTTTCGAGGGAATCATTGCTGGTTCGGGTTGTCCAGAATACCTGCCGGAGGTTGTCGGTTCCCAGTTTGACCATGTCCGAAAGTTGCTCAATGATGGTCTTGAATCGGGGTGTCAGTTTGAGAGCTTCAGGATCTCTTTCAATGGTTTGAATCGTGGCTTGAATTCGGGCGAAGTCATTTCCAATGGCGTCATGCAAATCCTGATTCATCAATTCCCGTTGCGCCTGAAATTCTGCGTTTTGTTTTTGGATGCGGAGTCTGCGTTGACGCTGGAGAGCCAATGAATTGAGAGCAATGGCGCTGACGATGACCGCAATGAAAGATGAAATTTTGAATGCGTTTGTTTCAACCAGACTTGGCAGGACCTGGATGGTCAAAACTGAAGGCGTTTCATTCCATAGGTTGCGATAATTCTTAGCGGAGACTTCCAGTTGGTAATCCCCAGGTACCAGGTGTCCGATAAGTATCGAATTTTTGGCGCCGAGTTCCGTCCAGTTGTCTTTTAATCCTGGGATGCGATATCGATATTGAACGGAATCAGGATCGACGTAATCCAGCGCTCCAAACTCCACCTGCAATGTATTGTCGAACTCAGGTTGAACCAGTACGCTGCTATCTTTGATGGGAAGTTGAACTTCATTCGAATCGACAATCTCAGTAAAAGTGCTTACCTCGTGGAATAAGGTTACAGGTCGGGAATCCGTTTGGGGGAAATCGTTAGGGTCGACAATTTCAAATCCTTCTGGAGCAGGGAAAATCATTCTGCCATCAGGGAACTGATATCCGGATGGCCAGAATTCTCCGTTCGTTTCTGCGACTTGCATTCCATCGTTCACTCCAAATGCTTCACAATCCACGGAACTGATTTTACCATCACAATAATCATGGACCTGTTGTTTATTCAGGCGGTAAATTCCACGGTTACATCCTACCCAGAGATAGCCATTGTCATCTTCAAAGATGTTGTTCACAGCAGAGTCAATCAGTCCAGCCGATTTAGGTAGCGCTGCAAACTTGCCATCCTGAAATCGAGTGAGGCCGTTGTTGGTGCCAAACCACTGAACTCCGTCCCTGTCCTCAAGGTATGCCCAGACCGCATCGCTGGACAATCCGTCTTCTTCAGTAAGCTGTTGAAAGGTCTCAGTCTCGCGATCCATCAGAATCAACCCACCCCCATCCGTCCCAAGCCAGAGTCGACCTGCTTTGTCGTGGGTAATCATTTTGATCTTTGCTTCAGAGAGTCCATCTTCATGAGTGTAAAAAGAATGGTCTTCCATGGATTGGAAACGAATTAATCCATTCCTCACCCCAAACCACATGACCTGATTTTCGTCTTCGTGAATCGAGTATGCTTTTTGAGTTTGCGAAGTTGAATAGGGAAGAGGCAGGTATTTGAATTGTTGGTTGTCGAGCAGGCAGATACTGGTCCTTGGAGTGGATGATACTGTTGTCTTAAGCTCAAAAGGCTGGGCGTTTTTCCAATTTTGATCATGCAAGGAAAGCCAGACACGTCCTTGACTGTCTTCAAATACAGATGATAGTCCCCTGCTTGTCCCACTGTCCCAAAGATCGCCTCCGTAATAGGTGAGGATAGTTCCGTCGACTTGCCAGTGAGATAAACCTCGATTCGTTACCATCCATAGCCCTCCGTCGTGATCGGGAGCTGCCGACCATCCAGGACCTTTAGTGACTCCAGATCTCCAATCAAGAGACTTTATGGGACCTTCAGTAATCCTCCATAAACCGTCTACGATGTCTCGGGCGCAAATCCATCTACCTCCTTTTTGGTCATTACAGCCTAAAAAACTGTAATACTCCAGGAATGGGTCGCTAAAATAATTCCACCCTTTATCAAATGAAAAAGTTGTATGAGCTGGATTAGTAATACTGAGAGATCCATCAGGCAGGGAATTCAGATGCCAAGTATCCCAAATTCCAGTGGCGTGTAGCGAATCTGCATATTCAACACTATCATCACCTGGTTGCCATTTGGCTACCTTGTATTTCGAGCAAAGCCAGTAATCTTCATCATCAAACGGGATGATAGATTGATTAAATGTTGGAGATGAGTCCCAGATCGTTGCGTATTCTTTGGTTTTTAATTGGTATTTTATAAAATTCTTACCTTCTACACTCAGAACTACTTCCCTCTCATTGATGGGCCAAAAATCACTGATGTTCCCATTAAACTCTGTAATTTTAAAATTTTCCTGAACGTTACCACAATCAGAACAAGGGCAGCCTGAGAATCGGACGATTGAACTGCCGTTTTTTTTGATCCATATGCGCTCATCACCTCCAAGCTTCAAGTCTTCCCAGCTTTTATTTAATTGAATATCTCCACTGTGGAACTCTCCATCACAGAAAACAAAAGC
>JAUIHU010000643.1 GCA_030432175.1 Verrucomicrobiia bacterium
TCCTCTCCCGCTGGAAGTCAAAACCGGGATCAAAGCCAATACCGTTGTCGCGGTTGTCATCAGACAGGGCCGGGCACGTCTCACTCCCGCTTCAATAGTGGCTTTTCGAATTCCAGCAATATCGCTCGGACTGTTCGCTTTAAACTTCTGTTCCAGATAGCTGGCCATGATCACCCCGTTGTCCGAGGCAATACCAAACAGCGCCAGGAACCCGACCCATACCGCTACACTCAAATTGTAAGGACGCACCTGAAATAATTCCCGGAAGTCCACACCAAGCAGAGAGAAGTTCAGAAACCATTCCTGTCCATACAACCAAAGCATCAGAAACCCTCCTGCCCAGGCGACAATAATTCCTGAAAATACCAAGGCGGTGTTGGTTACTGATTTGAACTGCAAATATAAAATAATGAATACAGCAAACAATGCGATGGGAAGGACCAGCATCAAACGCTTTTCAGATCGAACCTGGTTTTCGTAACTTCCTGCAAATGTATAACTGACTCCATTTGGCAGTTCGAATTCTCCACTGTCTATTTTTTCTTTCAAAAACGCCGATGCTTCCTGAACAACATCCACTTCTGCATTGCCCGGCTTCATATCAAACAGGACATACCCGATCAGGAAAGTGTCTTCACTTTTAATGTTCTGTGGACCTCTCTCATATCGGATCTCCGCCAATTGCTCCATTGGAATCTGTGTCCCGTCCGGCGCCGGGACAAGGATCCGTCCCAGGGCTTCAATTTCATCCCTCAACTCCCGCAGATACCTGACGCGCACTGGATATCTTTCTCTCCCTTCTACAGTTGTCGTGATTCTTTTTCCACCAATACCCACTTCGATCACCTCCAGCGCTTTTGCCAGCTTGATTCCGTACCGCGCAATGGCTTCACGATCAATGTCTATTTCCAGGTAAGGTTTCCCAACAATCCGATCAGCGATCACTGCCGATGGTTCAATTGACGGAACCTGTTTCAAAAAACTCTCCATCTGTAAACCCACCGACTCAATCGTTTTCAAATCCGGCCCTTTGATTTTAATACCCATCGGCGCCCGCATTCCGCTTTGCAACATCACCAGTCTGGCCGCGATCGGTTGCAACTTCGGCGCTGAAGTGGATCCGGGCACTTCCGCCACGCGAACGATCTGATCCCAGATATCCTCCGGCTTCTTGATCCCAGGCCACGCATTGCGTCCTGGATTCAATTCGGGGTCCAGAGCAGGTCGCCACAATCGAAATGGCTTTCCCCCTTCAAGGGAAATTAATTCCCCATTCTCATTTCTAACATAAGCGCCTCGAACTTTGTAAGGTTGACCATCCGGAGCATTTAATGGTTCACCAGATTCATCCATTACCCAGTCCACTTTTTCAGGATCGTATTCGAAGGTCAGCAGATTTCCATCATCATCCATCAGAAACTCATGTTTGTAGTTAATGATGGTTTCAACCATGGAAATCGGAGCCGGATCCAGTGGGGTTTCGGCCCGACCCAACTTGCCCACCACTTGTTCCACTTCAGGAATGGATTGGATCGCCATGTCCTGCTTGCTCATGGTGTCCATCGATTCACCTATGGAAGCGTGAGGCATGGTAGTCGGCATATACAGATAAGATCCTTCATCCAGATTGGGCATAAATTCTTTCCCTAACCCAGGAAACTGCTTTTCCAGAACAGCCACTGCCGGCAAAGACCGAATCAACTGAGGAGTCCAACCGAACATGGCATCAAACCCCAACCAGACCATTCCCCCGAACAATGTCAAAACCACAGGAAAACACAGAAACAAAACTCGATGACTCAAACACCATTCCAAAATGATTCCGTATGACCTTTGGAATCCTATGACCAGAGTTAAAGTACCGCCAATTAATCCTCCAACGAAGATGAAGTTTAAAGACATTCCATTTTCCGGACCCAATGGCAACCAGTGTTTGGCCAGCATGTAACTCACCCAAAGCGCCGCGATCAGATTAACAACCTGTGGCCCTCGCTTACTGATCTTTTCAGTAACCTTTTCCAAGAGCAAATGCCACGTTCCAGCAATCATCAACGCCAAACCCAGAGCCAGCCAGAGAAAACTCAAACCCGATCCCGAGAACCGTTGAAACACAAAGACAACCGTCGCAATCAACCCCAATACTACAATGGAACTGAAAAGAATTTGCCTCACAAATTTGCCACGGATGCGGCTGGCAAAAAGAATTTGCGCAAACGGAGGTATGATCGTCAAAGCAACAATCACAGATGCAATCAGCGCAAAGGTCTTCGTCCAAGCCAAAGGTTTAAATAGTTTTCCTTCAGCCGCTTCCATAGTGAATACCGGCAGAAAACTAATCACCGTTGTAGCCACCGCTGTCAGCACGGCGGATCCAACTTCTTTTGACGCCGTCAGAACCACTTCGAGCGGATCATCATCCGGTCCGGATTCATCCAGATGCTTCAGGATGTTCTCACATATAACGATCCCCATATCCACCATGGTCCCGATAGCGATCGCAATCCCGGACAAGGCGACAATGTTCGCGTCCACGCCCATCAACTTCATCGCGCTGAAACACATCAGCACAGAAAGCGGTAACAAACCTGAGATCAAGATGGAGCTTCGAAGGTGCATTACCATGAAAAGCACGACAATGACCGTGACGAGAATCTCTTCGGACAAAGCGGTATTTAAAGTCGCCAGCGTTTCGTGAATGAGACCGGTGCGGTCATAAAAAGGAACAATGGTCACCTGACTCACCGTCCCATCCTCCAGAGTCTTGCGGGGAAGCCCTGGGGCGATCTCTTCAATCTTGGCCTTGATGTTCTGAATGGCGGCCAATGGATTTTCTCCATAGCGAACCACTGCCACGCCACCCACTGCCTCGACCCCTGCCTTATCCAAAGCGCCTCTTCTCAGCGCTGGCCCGAACTTAACTTCTGCGACGTTTTTCACATAAACCGGTACGTTCTCCTGTACTTTGATGACACTGTTTTCAATGTCCTCCAATGTTTTAATAAACCCCAATCCGCGTATCACATACTCCGCCCTGTTGACTTCAATGGTTTTCGCGCCAACATCCACATTGGCCATCTTCACAGCCATAAATACGTCTT
>JAUIHU010000644.1 GCA_030432175.1 Verrucomicrobiia bacterium
CGCGAGTCGGATGGCGGTTCAGTGGCCGCTTCAGACTCTTTCTCTGATTTCTTTGAAAGTTTTGCAGAATCTGGATTTGCCGTGGCAGGCGAATTTGCTTTTCGGGAACTTTCCTTTTCTTGTTCACTCTTCAATGTTGGAATCGAAGGAGTTTTTGGAGGAGTAAATGAAAATGAAGCGGGAACTGGTGGTTTAGGCTGCGAGGCATCAGTTTTACCGGAAGTCTGGTTTGGAGTTGAAGGTACAGACGCTTTTTGCGATTCCTGACCGCTCTTGTTTGGAGCTTCCGCTCCAAGAATCAACTCTTCAAATTCCTTTTCATCCATTTCCAGCCAAGTCTTATTGGTCTTGGCCTCAAACAAAACGTAAACGTTCCCCAGAATTCTATCCTCGGTCTCGTAAACTCTCCAATAAGTGTCATTTTTTGGAACGTATATAATCGATCCGTTTTCCAGAGAATACGCCTCAGTGAACTGAAAAACTGAATAATCGGGACGTCCTTCTTTGTTGCTCTTGACTCCTTTGACGCGATTAATCACCTGGAATGGGGTTTTCCAGTGGCTAATGATGACCACTTCCTGGCCCTGTTCTTGCAACACAGAGCGGAAACCGGCTTTCAGTTGTCTGCCAACATTGATCATGAGTGGATGAGTCCGGAATGCATCTTTAACTGGCGCAGTGTTGGAACAGTTAAGTCCAAAACTTTGATTATTTTTAAAATACCGGGTTTGCCAATATAATTCAAGCTGGATGAAACTGAATGGTTTGGACTAAGTCAAATCGTGCTTACTCAGGAGATTTTGTTAGGTAAATGTTATCAATCCCTTGTTCTGGTGGGGATCCAATCATCAGGATTGAATGAAAGAAGTCCAGATCTCGCCCGTTTCAAATCTTGTTTTTTTTGACTGGTCTAAGTAATTAAAAGGTCATGAACCGCCGACAATTTATTCAAACCGGGGCCTCAGGTCTGGCTCTGGCCGCCTTGGGCTCTCAAGCTCAGCAGCTTTTAAACATTGATACCAAACGGGTAGGACTGATTGGGACAGGTTGGTATGGAAAAGCCGACTTGTTTCGCCTGATTCAAGTTGCGCCCGTAGAGGTGGTTTCATTGTGTGATGTGGACAGCAAGATGTTGAATGAAGCGGCGGATATGGTTGCCGAGAGACAGCTGTCGAAGAAGCGGCCGCGAGTTTATGGCGATTACCGTGAGATGCTGAAGGAAAAAGATCTGGATATTGTTCTGATCGCCACTCCGGATCACTGGCATGCGCTGGCGATGATTGAAGCGGTTAAAGCAGGCGCTGATGTTTATGTTCAGAAACCAATCAGCGTCGATATTCTTGAGGGACAAGCCATGTTGGCAGCCGCTCGCAAATATGGCCGTGTCGTGCAAGTCGGTACACAGCGACGTAGCACCCCTCACCTGATCGAAGCCAAAGAAAGAATTGTTGACCAGGGACTTTTAGGAAATGTCGCTTATGTGGAAATCTGCTGTTACTACCACATGCGGGCGCGCAGTAATCCGCCAAACGAATGTCCTCCAGATCACCTGGATTACGAAATGTATGTCGGTCCTGCTCCAAAGATTCCATATAATGCGCTGATCCACCCCAGAAGCTGGCGGGCTTTCATGGAATTTGGCAACGGAATCGTTGGCGATATGTGCATTCACATGTTGGATATGGTTCGCTGGATGTTGGGAATCGGTATGCCAAACAGTGTTTCATCTTCAGGCGGAATTTTGATGGACCCGAATAGCCGAGCCAATATTTCTGACACCCAAACAGCTTCGTTTAATTATGATAATATGAATGTTGTCTGGACTCATCGAACCTGGGGAAGCGCGCCAGATCCTCAGTACCCTTGGGCAGCAATTATTTACGGTGATAAAGGCACTCTAAAGGCCAGTGTGAACAGTTACGATTTCATTCCTCGCGGAAGAGGAGAAAAGATTCATGGTGATGTCGTTATGGAATTGGATCAATATCCAATCGATCGCACCGAAAAGGATTTGGAACGACACGTCGCTCCAGCTATTCGCGGCCACATGATCGACTTCCTCCATGCGATTGAAAATCGTGGACGTCCCGTCGCTGATATCGAAGAGGGCTATACTTCAACCGCCGCTTGCATCCTTGCTAATCTCGCGATGCAGACTGGTCGTACATTGCACTGGGATAACAACCGTGGTCAAATCATCGGGGATCCTGAAGCCAACCTGCTGCTGAAACGTCCTTATCGCGCGCCTTGGACGCATCCTTCTGAAAGTTGAAGATTGAGGGAATGAGTTTATTTGCCTGCTGATTTTTTCAGTGGGCATTTCTTTTTATCCCAGCGCTGCAATGATAAGGAACAGCGCTGCAGAAACTCCTGCAGCCACCAAGGCGTAAGGTATCTGGGTGCGGACATGATCCAGCGGTTCCACATCACAGGCAACTGCCGATACAATCGTCGTATCACTCAGAGGTGAGCAGTGATCCCCAAACACGGCTCCGCTGAATACCGCGCCAACAACCGCCAGAACCATGGGGTGCGCAGCCATCATTTCCGGATCCATACCCTCCAACCGTCCCAAAGCCACCGGCAAAGCCAACGGCATCAAAACCCCCATCGTTCCCCAAGATGTCCCGGTGGTAAAGGAGATCAATGCCCCCAGAGCAAACACCGAAACCGGCAACGCAAAATCCGGCAATCTGCCTTGCAGCCAACTCGCCAAAAAGGGTCCGGCTTCGAGTTCCTTTAATGTTGACCCTAATGTCCAGGCTGCAATCAGGATCAGCGCCGGACCAAACAAGCTCTTCATGCCCTCCAGAAAGACATCCGGCGCTGCAGTATGTTCCCGATTGTGTTCAAAGCTCAGCTCAGGTTGATTGGCTCCCGGTTTCCAATTCAACAACAATGCAACCAGGCATGCGGACAATGTAGACAACACAAAGACAAGAGCCGCATCAGCAGCCCCAAATGCAATTGATATTTTTTCTAGAAAACCCGCGTTCTTGGCCAGTTCCTGATCCAGATGCTGCCGGCCATCCAAGTAAAGACCGACCAACAGACTTCCAAATAAAAACAAGATCGGAATAATGCCTTTCCAGATCG
>JAUIHU010000645.1 GCA_030432175.1 Verrucomicrobiia bacterium
GAGGAAAAACCTGCGAATCCTCAAAGCACTCTGACCGGAATTGCTCTGTATTATTATCCAGCCAGGACTTTGCCTAGCATTAAGAGATACATTGCAGAAGGTAACAACCCGGATCAACCCGGTCGTTTGATTCAATGGCTCTACCCGCAAGAACCCGTTTATACCTGGGAAGTTCCAGGAACCTGGTACGATATCGGATCCAAGGAAACCCTGGAAGAAGCCAACCAGATTTTTGAAAAAAAATCCTGATCCACACTCCTGGACGTAGATCAACATTCAAAATGATTTGAACCCAGTGACAAATGTCTCTGGGTTTTTTATTTCGCTTCCAGGGGGATTTGATTCTTTTATCTACGACTCTCCTTGATTCCACGAACGAAGGATTTAAATTCGTTCCATTAATGTACCGCACGAAAAACAGATAGCCATGTCCACATCCAAATCCATCACCGGTCGCCAGTTCCTTATCGGATTCATTTTATTTGATCTACTGATAGTCGGCGGGATTCTCTGGTATATGTTCACTCCCAGAAGTGATGGAGATCAGTACCTGAAACTAATTAATCAGGGACGCGTGCAGTTTGAATCAGGAAATCTTGAGAAATCTGCGGAGACTTTCAGAAAGGCAATTGAAATCGCTGATGATCGTCCCGATGCACGACTGAACCTTGCTGTGGTTTCCTTGCGCCTGGATAAACTGGACGCAGTACTGGACCAGACATCCGTATTGCTGGAAAGTGATCCAAATCACGCTCCGGCGCTTTACCTGCGTGGATGTGTCTTTCTGAGAAGAAATGATTTCGAATCTGCTTCCAAAGCTTTATCCGAATGTAAAACCATCAATCCGGATATAGCCAGGGTCGCCTTTCAACTTGGCCGTGCCTACGAAGGGTTGAATCAGTTGGAGGAAGCTATGCTGGAATACGAAGAAGCAGTCGCGATTGATCCGGAACTGAACGCTGCCAATTACCGACTGGCCCAGGTTTACCTGCGCACAGATCAGGCGTTCCTGGCTCAGGAAATTATGCGTGGCTTGCAGGAAGCCGCTGATTCAGAAGAGAATTTATCCCAGGGACCCGATGCTTTGGAAGCGTGTGTCTACACTGAAATCACAGCGCCATTCCAGCTGACTCAACCGGACGCTAAAGGGATCCAGATCACCCTGCGAGATAGAACCGAAGATTGGAGCCCCAACTTGACGAGCTCTGGACTAAAGTCGTTACAGGGCCCATTTGGGTTGATTGATCTGGAACATGACGGAGTTCATGAAGCCTTGGCATTTGCTGAAAACGAAACTGACGAAACAGGGCTACAAATCTTGTCCTGGAACGGAAAACGTTTTGAAACACGCGGTGAATTGATCCCAGTCTCAGCAGATGGATCCTACCGGCGACTTTTGATTGGAGACCTTCAGAATGACCGTGTTGAAGATGTCGTCGCGCTGGGCGAAAATGCCACGCACGTTTTTCAAATGTCGACCAATGGCATGGCTTTGGATGTCACACCTTTCTCTGGACTGGATCAGGCATTGGGCACAGACGCAGCGCTGACAGACCTTGAATTCACCGGCGCTCTGGACTTGCTGGTCACGGATCCGATCTCAGGAGGCGTGCGCTTGTTCCGAAATCTCGGTAACATGATCTTTAACGAACAGGTGGAAGAGACCGGAATTCCAGCGCTGAATAACGCTCAACACCTGCTCGTGGATGATTGGAATCGGGATGACCTGATGGATGTTTTTGTTAACCGTGACGATCAATCTCCATTGCTGCTGACGGACCAGCGAGGAGCTCCTTTGACGGATGAAAATTCGCCTGCCGACTGGCCGAAATCCAAAGTATTCACAGTCGGAGATTTGAACAATGACTTGAAACCGGACCTGATCGCATTGACGGACAAAGGGATTGATATCCGTATTCAGGGAAGCTCAGACGGCCAGATGATTACTTTGAACCCAGACAGCCTGGGCGGTTTGGAGCTACAGGATTATGATCAGGACGGTTGGCTGGATATTATCGGCTATGGCAAAGGGCTGAGAGTATGGCGAAATATTGGGACCATGGGATTCCGGGAAACCACCTCTGATATTGGACTTGGCGCGCTGGTTGCAGAAGAAATCCGACAAGTGGCTTTTGTAGATGTAGACAATGACGGAGACTCTGACTGGATCCTTGAAGATGCTGCATTGGGCCTGAAGTTCATTGAGAATCAGGGCGCGTCAGTAAACCAATTACTGAAGTTAAGACTGTTTGGCAATCGCTCCAATCATAGCGGAATAGGGATCCGTATCGAAATAGAAGCCGATGGATTGAGGCTGGCACGGACCGTTCGCCAATTGCCAGTAGAAATTGGATTAGGATCGCATCAACAACTTCAGGCAGTGCATGTGCGGTGGTTTGATTTAACACTGAGTGTCAACGAGGTGGAAGTGGATCCGCAGCAGCAGATCGTGATGACCGAGCTTGAATTACCGACCGGATCCTGCCCTTACCTTTACACATGGAATGGGAAAGAATTCACCTTCCACACTGATCTGCTTGGAGGAGCCCCTCTCGGATTGCCCGTTGCAGAAGGGAAATACATTGCAGCCGATCCAACGGAATACGTTTATCTTGGAAAGAACTCATCATTCGTTCCTAAAGATGGCGCTTATGAGATTCGAATCACTGAAGAATTGCGAGAGGCGCTTTATTTGGATCAAGTAGAGTTGGTCGTGGTCGATCATCCGCGTGGGACACGGCCTTTGCACAATGACAAGCTAAGACAACCGCCTTTCCCGGAAAGCGAGATCCATTTGTTCAAGAATGCCCGTGTAGTAATGCAAGCCAATCGGAACGATGGGCTGGATATTACCGAGGCGTTGAAGAGCAGGGATAACCAGCATGCTTCTCCAGTCAAACTGAAGGAACCACAATTGCGCGGGTTGGCAGAGCCGTACACTTTTACGATGGACTTTGGTCCGATTGACGTTCAAGCGCCCTTAGCTTTGGAAGTAACCGGTTGGCTGAGGTTTGGAGGAGGAATGGCCAATATAGCTGCCTCGTTGAGGAAAGATCTTCCTTTTCCATTTCCGGTTCTATCAGCTGAATTAT
>JAUIHU010000646.1 GCA_030432175.1 Verrucomicrobiia bacterium
TGTCGGGGTGGGCGAGAAAATGAAAAATAATTTCTTTTAGCGTCAAATAGCAAAAGAGGTAGAAAGTTTGGGTGTCAAAAAGATTTATTAAGACTCTTACTCAATGCCCCCAGCGCCAACGGCGCGACACATACCAGCCTGGGCTGCCAGGCCCAGGGCGGTATTCTCCTCAATCCAAAGGGCTGAAGGCCCGACACATTCATAGAACCCTTTCTCAAACAATATTTTTATGTGTCGGGCTTTCAGCCCTTGGAAATATATTGTACCAAACTTGGGCCTGGCAGCCCAGGCTGGTATGTGTCAGGCCTTTGCCTTTCAAAATCTTCATGCCACCCTTCTTTAATCGCACCCGGCGGAAATCTTGCAGTAAACAAAAGACTCCCACCTGGTCGAATCAATGTATGGCTCTAGCGCTTGATTCTAACCCGGAACCATCCACGCCCAGCAGTCTCCACTCCTGCCCAATCTTCAGAAATGTTCCATTCAATTGGACCTGACACGTCAACAGCTTCCCATTCCCTTAAAGATTGCCAACCCATTTGCTCACTCAGTATGGTTTTAGTTTCCAGTACGTAACTTTTCCCAGCAACTCCAGGAAACTGAATCACCAGATTTGATTCTCTGATTTCCATTTGGATCATCAGAACATCTTCCGAACTGTTTGGATCAGTCCCCGCAAGATATTCCTCAAGAGCTGAGGCGCCATCATGATCCATATCTGAATCTGCATCCGAACTGTCATTTGGATTCAATCCATTGGCTGATTCCCATGGATCCGGCATTCCATCCAGGTCTTCATCGACCAGAATCGCATTAGCAAAACCAGGTGTGGGGAAATCCATTAGAATGCGGGAACCCGTCCCATCCGGGAAGAGTCCTTCCGAAACTCCTGCCGGTAATGGTCCGAAATCGACACTAGCCAAAAGAGAAACCCCATTCGCCTGATAGACGCGTATCGATTCACCCTGCCTGTCTAGTCCAAAGTTCAGCTCTGCTCCTGAAGTCAGACGGATCCAACTCTGGGGATTCAAGAAACTGAGTGGTGGAAATTGCCAGGACGAAGACATCGAAACTTTACCGGTGTCAGCTATCCAAATCTCACTGAGGTCCATGACTTGCTCTGCAGGATTAAATAATTCTATCCAATCTGGACCTTCCACAGGTGAACTGATCCATTCATTGATCACGACGGACAACGGAGAAACCAGGTCAGCGCGATCTTCATTTGCAGTCCCAGGTGTTGGCGTGTCCATCATTGAGAAAGTAGTTTTGGAAAGGTTGATGGATCCAACGGTTTGGCCTGGAACCTGAAATCCATAATGCAATTGATGTGACAGCTGGTTTTCAGGGTTGAAAAGAAACAGAACCGATCCACGTCCTGGAAGATTTCTTCCAATGTTAACATCCGAGATCAAATCCCCGCTGGCAGCAGACGCAGAAGCGTATACCACCAAATATCCTTGAGCTGGAATTGTGATATGTTCAGGAAAACTCCACTGTCCAGGTGAGGGTTGTCCAACACTTAGACTCCAGCCTGTCATTGTGATATCTTCGGCCAGAGGATTGTAAATCTCAATCCAATCAGAGCTTTCTGCAGAACCATTCAAAGCCATGACTTCAGTAATGAACGGACCATCCACCAAACTGTTGGCATTGGCCGTTCCGCGCGTCGGGGAGATTTGAAATGTGACAATTTGTGTGGCTCCATCAGGTATTCGACCTTGAGAAAAGCCCTCGGTTTGCAATAGATAATCCACTTGGTCAAGGATCGCACCCTGAGGATCCGATAGCAGTAGGCTTCCTCCTTCAGCTGGGAGTTTGAGAGCGATTTCACCAGGATCGAAACGATCATCTAAAGTCCACGACACCCATCCGTGAGGCGCAACAAAGGTGGGATATTGAACGGTTCTCTGTTTTTCATTCAATGAAATGTCAATGTATTGCAGGGACACCGGAAGGTCTGAGTCATTAAATAATTCCAACCAATCCGGCTCACCGGGAATAGGGTTGGCAAGCCATTCATTGATCCGAACAGATTCCATAGTCCCTGTTTTCACTTCGCTATTGAGTGGAGGTTCACCAGGAGTGGGGTTGGTTAAAATCCAGACTCCTTCCGAGTTCAATGACATCGTGAAGTCCTGGATTTGATGGCCGAAACTGACAATATCCATACGCTTGCCATCCGCATCCGATAGAATCACTCGATCACCGGAGCGATTTAATGCAAAGCCGGACCGAATTCCTGCCAGCGTCACAACATCAGACATCCAGATAATGATTCGTTCATCAGGTTCAAGGGTAAGACTGTCATTGAAAATAAATGAATTTTCTTCTGAAAAATCGCTGAGAGTCCAGCCATGTAAATCAACCGGAGCGCCGGTGGGATTCCATAGCTCAATCCAATCCGGGAACTCGCCGTTATTTTCGACTGAAGTTGCATTGCTCGCTGCTATTTCAGAAATACGAACAGAAACTGAAGGTTCGATTGTCTCAACAATGCCAGGTGTGCCGTCCAATGTAGCGCTGGCTTCCCAGGCGGACGGGTCTGACATTGATGTATTAAAGCTGGAACGAGTCAGGGTGCGTCTCTCTCCATCGGCTGACTCTGGCCAACCATTGGAATCTCCGTATTCCATTGCAAAAATCTCTGAGCCGTCCGATCCAATCAAAGTCAATGTTTCTCCTCCATTGGACAAAGAGCCTTCGAAATATCCATCCACTCTCACCGCCGGATAACGTTCAGAAAACTCATCTGGACTTTGGTTGGATGCAATTAACCAGATCTGGCCCGGTTCTAAGGCAGTATTAATCGGAAAGGTATAATCCACACCTTCCAGTATCGCGTTCGATAAATTAACACTGATCCCGCTCAAATTGATGAGTTCGATAAACTCAAAGCCTGATCCGTCGAGTGGGTTGTAGTTGATTTCGGAAATGGTAATGGGTGTGTCAGGAGCGCCAACTTGAAACTGTGATTCCACCAGCGCGCTCCACACTCCGTTGTTCCTGGCGCGTACACGCAAAATTGCATTTTGATTCAACCGCAAGGGTCTTCGATATACTTGAGCATCAGAATGGATATTTCCTGTTAT
>JAUIHU010000647.1 GCA_030432175.1 Verrucomicrobiia bacterium
AGAACGGTTCGATAAAATACCAATCCGAAGTTGAGGCAGGTCAATGGATACTTGGAATTGAGGATGCGGTTCTTGCAGAACATCAGGTTTTAGGAACACCGACATTACCTGGAGCCTGGATGGTGGCGAAACTTTTTCTGGATTCTGGTAGGTCATTGGAGGACGTGAAATGGATTCGGCCAATCCGAATGAATGACACAACTGGGGACTTCCAATTAAGTTGGACTCACGACTGGACGACATCTGAGATTGCCCTGCGAGGTCCGGACGGGAATACAGCCGCCAGCGCCCGGATTAGTTCTGATCAATTAGGTGAAGGTGAATTTTCTGGAAGATCTGAACAATCCGAAATTGGAAACAGATGGAACGGCAATGGGCGGATGCATGCCACTTGGGAGCGTTCCGAATTGTACCGTGAATTTGAAAGCGTCGGGATCCAGTATGGCAAGACTTTCCAACGTGTCTTGCGAGTGGAAGCCACCGAACAGGAATGGACCGGCGTGGTGGATGGTCCTGCTGATGGAGCGACGCTTGTTCAATGGTTGGACGCAGTTTTTCAAACGGCCTACGGACTGCAGCTGGCGCGAGGAGAAGGTCGATCCGGGCGTTTGCTAGCCGCCATCAATCGAATTGTCTGGGGCGATTCTATAGGTGAAGGCCCCTGGGTGGTGGACGGACAATGCTTGAAAGCGGACACATCAGGGATGTCGGTCAGTCTTCAAGTGAAAGATGCCCGAGGAGTGATAGTGTTGAAAGTTGAAGGACTTCAGTTCCTCGGCGCTCCTGTGACTCCTGATATTGCTCCGTCCCATATTACTACAACCGAAAACAGTGAGGTTTCGGGGAATGGTATGCAGGAAGTCTTCGGTGTGGATGATGAAGTCGGGATGGATTCTTATACACGTGTCTGGGCGCCAAGGCATCACTCGGATCAATTATCGTCAAGCATGCACAAAGGTAGGTGTTTGCTGATTCATTCACAGCCTGAATCACGGTTTGCAAGTTTATTGCAGAAAGTCCGGGAGAAGAAAAGCGTCTCTGGCTCGCTGGGAATGTTGGTACTCGGATCCAGAAACCAGGCGCTGTCCGATGTGTCATGGGAAATCGATGGTAGTGATCCTGAACGCTCTGCTCAATGGCTGGCAGATGCAATGTCCGGACAGGTTTGGGACCGGGTCATCTGGTTGGGTGACTCAGTAGTGTCGGACATTCCAGTGGATTGGCTTCGAGAACCGACAGGATTGATATCCCGTTCATGTCGCCTGGCTCATGTGATTTTTAATGCCCTGGCGGGCTTGAGTAAAAAATGGACCTTTATCACTCGTGGCCTGGCCGCCATTGGAGCTGATGAAGAAGTTCAACCACAGGACGCGGCGCTCAATGGATGGGCGCGGACTTTGTCCAGAGAAAGACCCGACCTGGAAGTTGCATGCCTTGATGTATTGGATCTGGGTGAGCGAGAAGCAGAATGGGCGCTTCAGGATTTTAAAGCAGAACCGGGCGTCACTCTGGCGTTTCGTGAAGGACGGGTTTGGTCCCAGGAACTGAGCCAGGTTCAATGGGATGTTCATCCGGATGATAATTTTCCAGAAGGTCGCGTCTGGTTGATTGCGGGAGGCATGGGAGGTATTGGATTTGAAATCGCCAAGCGCCTGATTGAGGAAACCGACGCGAGAGTTGCGTTGTTGGGGAGACGACCGTTGGATGAATCCATGAGGGAGCGAATGATGCCGTTCAACCTGAGTGGTGAACGGATGATATACGCGCAGGCCGATTTAACTCAAAGAGAAGACGTTTGTCGCGCTGTTGAAAGAGTGCATGAGAAATGGGGTGCGATACATTGTTGGATCCACAGCGCTTTGGGTTTGAAGGACAGTACGATTGCCCGGATGAATCTGCGGGATCTGGATCTGGCGCTGGATCCTAAAATCATCGGGACCTTGAACCTGAGCGCTGCGCTGGAGTCCGATCCGATCGAGAAAGGGATTCTGTTCTCTTCCGCTAATGCGATTCTGTGTAATCCCGGACAAGCCAATTACGTCGCTGCTTGTGTTGCTAAAGATGCAATCGGACAACTGTTGAATCAGCGACAACCAGGGCAAGTGACATCGATCCAATGGGGGTACTGGGGTGAGGTTGGCATTGTGGCGAATCAAGAGTATCGACAGTTGATGGAGCGTCAGGGGATTCGCGGGATCGGGATTGAAGAAGGATGGCGCCTGTTTCGACGAACGGTTTGTGGTTCGATTCAGGAAGTCATGCCGATTCATCTTTCTAAGGAAATACAGTCGAACCTTGGAATAAAACCGGATCGCCGCTGGCAGGTAAGTGAGAGGAATTCTTCACCGACGCCTCTCGGATTCAACATCCAAGGTATTGAAGTCGATTCGGATGAACGTGAATTGAAATCCACGGCTGAGGTCCTGGAGACAGTAGAGATTTACACCCAGCGAGAAGTGGCGGAACGATTGAAAGATATCGACGCCGTTATTCCTGAGCGCAAAGCGGCATTTGAAGAATTGAAGAAAGTGGCAGACCGCTGGGGTTCCGTTGAAGACAACGTAGACACTCAGAAAAGGCTGGAGAATTTGCATACTCATCCGGTAGCTCAACCTTATCTGGATTTATTAAGGGCTGCGCTCAAATCACTCCCGGATATTCTGTCCGGTAAATGTCCGGCGACGGAAGCGTTGTTTCCTGATGGATCGCCCCATCTTGTTGAAGGCGTTTATCAGGGGAATCCCTGGAATGACTACTTTAACCAGTTGACCGCTGAAGTTATTGCTAAATGGATCCAAAATCAGAGACGCTCAGATGACGCTACTGTTTCTGGTAAACCAGTAAAGATTCTAGAAGTAGGCGGCGGAACCGGGGCAACCACTCGGTGGATTCTGAAACGACTAGATCCTCTGGCGCTGCAGGGGCTGGAAATTGAATACACTTTTAGTGACCTATCGCCAGCGTTGACTCAGCATGGTCGGCGATTATTTGAAAAACAATATCCGTGGACACGCTTCCAGGTATTCAACATTGAGAAACCTGCTGGGGATCAAGGCATGGAGCCTGGATCTTTTGATCTTGTTCTTG
>JAUIHU010000648.1 GCA_030432175.1 Verrucomicrobiia bacterium
CCGAATGGTTCAGCAATGGGTTGAATCGCCTGGTGATTACTGATGATCAATGGGATTTCCACTTGCCACTCACCTGAACTGGTTCTGGACAAAATATCATAGAGACAATGTGTCAACTTGGATACATACACCGCCATGCGCTGAGGTTCGTCTGAAAAGCTAAGTTTCCATTCCATCAAAAACTTATCAGCAACCAGTATTTTAAAAAACTCGCCGATCTTCTCTCTGGGTACCCCAAACCCACTCAGATCCCACTCCACCCGCATGAAGAATACTCCAGCAGCGCGATCCACATGCTGCTCAAGATCCACGATATTCCCCCCATTTTGATGTAGAAACTCTGTGACTGACGCGACGATTCCTTGTTGGTCAGCGCAGTGCATCAACAAAATAGCTGATGCAGGGGAACTGTGAGGCGGCTTGGATTGCAATATGTCAGGCATGCTGGACGCTAATACATTTAAGGGGGGTCAGTCAAAGAATCTTGACTTTATTTAAGGTGTGAAAATCTTTTTTAGTTGAGGCTATAGTAAAGTCAAGATTCTTTGACTGACCCCCTTGGGGGATACTTGCTTGTCACGCGGGGATGGGTGGTCTACAAGGAGAGATCCACTAGGGAAAATTAACGAAATTACAGGTCATGATTGGACGGAATAGTTGTTATGTATTTTCGGGGCTGGCTTTGCTGGTCTCGGTTGCGCAGGGCCAGGATTCGGCTCCTTTTGAGGAGTTGAAGAAAAGGTTTCAGACGCCGGAAGGGTTGGAGGTGACGATTTGGGCGGAGTCACCCATGTTGTTTAATCCAACGAACATGGATATCGATGCTCAGGGGCGGATCTGGGTGGCTGAGGGGGTGAATTATCGACGTCATGCCGGGAGACGTCCGGAAGGGGATCGCATTGTTGTGCTGGAGGATACTGATAGGGATGGCCGAGCGGATTCGAGTCATACATTTGTGCAGGAAGAGGTTTTGACGGCTCCGCTGGGGGTAGCGGTGATTGGAAACAAGGTGGTGGTTTCTCAGACTCCGGATCTGGTGGTTTATACGGATGTGGATGGAGACGCGGTGTTTGATCCGGAGGTTGACAAGAGAGAGGTATTGCTGACGGGGTTCAATGGTTCCAACCATGATCACAGCCTCCACTCCGTGACTGTCGGTCCGGATGGGCAATGGTATTGGAATGCGGGTAATTGCGGGGCTTTGTTTACTGATCAATCAGGTCGCACGTTTCGCATCGGCAGTCCGTACAATCCGGGTAGCATGGACAAAATGTTTCCACCAACATTCAATCCTACGGAAATCGCCGGGCAGCCGAGTGATGACGGGTTTGTTTATATTGGCGGTTTCAGCGCACGCATGAATCCGGATGGAACAATGGTTCAGGTTATTGGCCATAATTACCGGAACAGTTATGAGCATTTCATGACCTCTTTCGGCGATTTGTTCCAGAATGATAATGATGATCCGCCTGCGTGCCGGGTGACTTATGTGATGGAGTACGGCAATGCGGGTTTTGCTTCAGCTGATGGACAGCGCAGTTGGGGCGCGGATAGACGTCCGGGACAAACGACCCAAATTGCAGAATGGCGCCAGGAAGATCCGGGAACCATGCCGGCTGGTGATGTGTATGGTGGAGGGTCACCAACTGGTGTGGTCTTTTATGAGAACGGGGCGCTGGGTAAGGAATTTGAAGGATTACTGCTCAGTTGTGAAGCGGGACGCAATGTTGTGTTCGGCTATCAGCCCAAGTTGTCCGGAGCTGGATTTGAACTCAATCGAACTGATTTTCTGACTTCCAATGCTGAAGGTGAATTTGCTGGATCTGATTTCCTGGGTGGTGGCCGCAGTGTGAATTACGAGTTAAAGACTCTGTTTCGGCCATCGGATGTGGCGGTGGGCGCGGACGGCGCGATCTACGTGACAGACTGGTTTGATGCGCGCGTTGGAGGTCATTCTGATTTGGACAAAACCACTTCGGGCGCGATTTACAGAATTGCTCCGAAGGGCTTCCAGCCGAAGAATCCTGACTTCGATTTGGAAACGGTCAGTGGCCAGGTTGCTGCGTTGCAGAGTCCTGCTGTGAATGTCCGTGCCTTAGGCGCCAGTTTACTGGTGCCTCAGGGTGATGCGGTGGAATCCGAGGTCGCGACTTTGCTGAGTCATGACAATGAATACATTCAAGCTCGGGCGATCTGGGTGTTGTCCCAGCTTGGACCTCAAGGACGGAAATGGGTAACCTCAGCGCTGCATTCCTGTGATGAAAAACGCCGCATCGTCGCTTATAGGGCCTTGAGAAGACAATGGCAGGGGACGGACCGGCATGAAGATTTTCTGGCCATGGCTTCTCAAATGGCACAGGACGAATCTCCGGCAGTTCGCCGGGAAGTGGCGTTGTCCATGCGGAATGAGTCGGTTGAGAGTTCACGGGAGATTCTGGTGACAGTGGCTCAAGGATTTGACGGCGCTGATCGCCATTATCTGGAAGCGATCGGGACTGGCGCCGCCAAGAAGGAGGCTGAAATCTACAACGCCATTGCTGAAGTCATGGGCAGCGCCAATGGGGCTGATTGGTCCGATGCATTTGCCTGGATCGCCTGGAGACTGGGAGCCACGGAGGCGGTTTCAGGATTGGCGGACAGAACCATGTCAGAATCCTTGCCCATGGTTGACCGCAAGCGAGCGCTGGATGGATTGGCTTTCATTAACTGCAATTCATCGGTTGACGCAGTCATGCAGGTAGCTGCCAGTGAGAAACATCCATTGAAGGCAGAGGCCATCTGGTGGTTACTAAATCGAAAGAACAATCACTGGAAAGGTTATGGGCTTGATCAGGCGCTGCGCGAAAATGGTATTTATGATCCAAACAACGTAGAGCTGGTTTCCATGACCCTGCCTGATCCCGTTGAACCCTCCGCAGAACTTTCGGATCCGGCTGCGATTCTGGCATTGAAAGGAGACGCTGAGCGTGGACGTGAAGTATCGGCTCGCTGTTATCTTTGTCACCGAATCGGTTCCAATGGTGTTGAATTTGGTCCCAACCTCTCTGATTTTGGAAAAACCCAGTCCGCGGCGGTGGTGTT
>JAUIHU010000649.1 GCA_030432175.1 Verrucomicrobiia bacterium
CAGCTCGGCGAGTGGAGCCAGCATCCCTTCACGGGTGTGATTAAAAGAGGGTGGCGTCCCGGAATGCTGAGCCCCAGCGCCAACGGCGCGACACATACCAGCCTGGTATGTGTCAGGCCGTTGGCCTTGGAAAATTTTCACGCCACCCGACTTTAATCGCACCCGGGCGCAATTCTCATATAATTGATCCCAGTATCAAGGAGCTGCGGCACGAACCCGGTAGAATCGTCCGGGACTGTTTTCCAAATCAACGGTCAAACTTTCCATGACATCTTCCGATCCAAAGAAGGGCTGGTTTACCGGGTGATTCAGTGTCTGCCATACCGTATCTCCATCGCTGTCAATGCTGTCAGCGAACTGGATTTCAAACGATCGATTTCGCAAACGTTCAAACTCCAGTCGAACCTGACCGGATTCGACATTCATTTGAATAGCCCAAAAATCATTCCCATCATTCGGATCAGTGCGCGTCAAATACTCCAACAAATTTCGGGCTCCATCGTCGTCCGCATCTTCGGCAGGACCAGAAAGCTCGGCATCGACGGACCCGAACTCGGCAATTTGCCATTCTTCATAAGTTTGATATCCAGCCAACTCGGTTTCGATCCATTCGGTGATCAAGGAAATTGCCATTGGATCAAGTTCGTTGGATCCAACGGGTGGCATTTGCCCTGGACCGCGCTGTTCAATTCGGCTTAGCAACATAGAATGCTCAGGAGCGCCAGGACGGACTAGTTCCATCTGACCTCCAGGGCCAACGCTGTTCAGGATGCCATGAATCAGTTGGGCCATTGAAGTTGGCGTTTCGTAGCGGGCATCAAATTCACCTTGTGAAAGACCGTCCGGGTTGTGGCATTGAGAACAATTGGAATCCAGATACGAACGCACCCGAAATTCCAGACTGACATCTTCTGCGTCTGCGGGAGCTAATGCTGCAATGAGGTTAGGCTGTGGAGGTTCGGTGTTGGAAAAATAACCGGCATCGTGCAACGCTGTCAGTTGATTTGCGCTCCCGGCAGGGTAATTAAACTCACGATTCAACTGAGCTGCGTGAAAACCCAGAGCCCATCCAGCGGAACGATCATGGCACGCCAGACACTCGGTTCGACTTGGATACCGCCAAACCTGCTGCCGAACAGCGCCTTCCTCAGTCTGAATCTCCAACGTTTCATTCAAACCTTCTTCAGGAACCAGAACCGCATCTGTTTCCTCTTCATTCCATTTGTAGGTGACACCATAAATCCCTGCCTCGTTGCGAACGATGAACCGTGTTTCCAATCTCCGTCGTGATTCTGGATCTCCTTCAATCATCTCCATTTCAAAATGCTTCAACCAGACAGACCCAACCGGAAACTCCCAGCTACCTGTCTCATGAAAAACCATTTTGTCTTCAGGATCAGGAATCGAAAACCAACGGGATTTAATCGCATAATCCGACCAGAACGGCACATTGATTTCATAAGGAACCCACCCCGATTGCAATGCCATGCTTTGTGTATCAGAAAAAGTTCCAGTCTCCGATAGTAGTTCAGGAATAGAGTCCCCTCCGGTTGGAACTGATCGCACCAGTCGTTCAATCCGATCCTCATTCAGATCCGCTGTCAAAACATCTCCATTGGATGGATCAATTCCAAACCCGGCAATCTGCTGTTCATTACCGAGGTATAAAGGAGACACGGATCCATCCGGTTCAAAATGCAAAGCCCAAAGGTGACCAAAGCTAAAATCGGAAAAAATGTAATCCCCTGCCAACTCCGACATCCGGTCACCCCAATAAAAAACACCACCAGTTACAGAAACGCCTTCAGATCTGGGATATTCATAAATCGGATCAATCCCTGAAACTCCACGCGGCCGCGAACGAGGTCCGGCAATCGTACCCTCCCGGAAAGCCCATCCATAGTTACCGCCCTTGGTAATCAAATTAATTTCTTCCCGAGCCCCCTGGCCGACATCCCCTGCGACTAATCGACCCGTCACCGGATCAAATGACATTCTCCATGGATTGCGTAAACCCACAGCCCAGAACTCGGTGCGGACTTGCTCCGGATTCACCGGTAAATTGTTGAAGCGTGTGACTCCGACAAACGGATTATCAGCGGGAACTTTGTAAGCTCCGCGAACAGCTGGATGAGGGTTCGGGTCCAGGTTGTCAGGAAGCTCATCAACATCCAACCTGAGAATACCTGCAAAGAAATCCTTATCGATCAGTTGCGCATTATTATAAGTATCATTGCCACCACCTTCGTCTCCCAGCGCTACATATAAATATCCGTCCGGACCAAAATGAATGTCGCCGCCGTTGTGGTTGCTCGCCTGGTCTTGTTGTGAGATCAGGATCGTCTCTGAATTTGGCAGCGCCCGGCTGGAATCCGATGGATCCACCTGAAACCGGGATAATCGGTTGTGCAAGTTGGTGGATCCCTCAACCGGACAATAAAAAACAAAAAAGTAGCCATTGGAACTGTAATCTGGATGAAACGCCAATCCCAAAACACCTGCCTCGCCGTCAGAACGAAGATTATTGGATAAATCCAGGAAAACGGATTTTGATGGATCGCCTAAATCTGGAATCACCTGGATTCTCCCAGTTTTTTCGACGACAAAAAGGCGATTTGTCTCCCCGGGAGGTGTAGCTAGCGCAACTGGATCATCAAATCTGAGAGAGCCGAAAGCCGGAACCATTCGATAAGAATATGAAGGTGGATTCAAAGGCAAAGAAAATGACACGTTCTCTTCACGCTCAAGTGACGCTCCGTTCAAAGTCATTCCACTCAAGAGCAAACAGAAAGCTCCTCTCAACCACCAGGCAGCTTTTTCAACTCCATTCGAGCCGGTTGCTGATAAATATTCCAGTGACAACATGAATAACAAATAACAGAACTCACCGTTCCCTTCAAAATACAATTCATCCATGGTTTCTTGTGGGGTGTGATTGAAGTCGGGAGGCTGTTTGCGGTTCTGCCCACTTCAAAAGCCGGCTCCACTCGCCGAGCTGGGGCTCAGCGTTCCCAGGACCCCACCCGCTATTGATCGCACCTTTTCTTGATGGACGCGATTGAAGGAGCGACTTGGTATG
>JAUIHU010000019.1 GCA_030432175.1 Verrucomicrobiia bacterium
TGGCTGTTTTTCTGATTTTAGGCGGGCAAACCTGGTGGAAAGACAATATTTCCGGTCTGGGATTTATTATCTATTGGGGAGCCTGCTTTCTCTGCGCCGTACTTGCCGCAGTCTGCGCGCTTCTCGATCTGTCAACAATCCGACGGGAAACTCGCATCGAACATCGCAAACTATTCCACGAAACTCTGGAAAAAATCCAGGTTTCAGCGGTCGAGTCCAAGAGTAAAAATGATGACGCTGATTCATCCACCGCCTCCTCCGAGTCGTAACTTTCAGAGCGTTGCTATCCATTCCGGTTCCATTTATTCTGCAATTCATGAATCCAATCTTGAAACAGATCCCCATCAACGCTGTCACAGCTGCTTTACTCGTTCTGGGTGGAGCTACCATTCAGGCTGACTCGTCCCAGTCAGCTTCCGGTTATGTTTTTCACGATAAAAACAATAATCAGCTGAAAGACGCAGACGAACCCGGCATCCCAAACGTTCGGGTTTCCAATCAGTCCGAAATCACTCTCACCAATGCCGATGGAAAATGGGAGCTTCCAGCTGCTGATGATGTCACCTTTTTTGTGATTCAACCTTCAGGCTACCGAACCCCGGTTGACCCCGAACGGCAATTACCCAGATTTTATTACACCCATAAACCTGATGGATCCCCCGAACTGAAATACGGTGGAGTTAAGCCCACCGGACCATTGCCGGAATCCATTGATTTCCCCTTATATCCGGTCGAGACGCCAGAAACTTTCCGAGCTGTCTTTTTCGGAGACACTCAGGCTCGCGATGTCAAAGAGCTGCGCTACATGGCAGACGACGTTATTAGAGAGCTGGTCGGAACCGACGCTTCTTTCGGGGTCACTTTGGGCGATATTGTTTTTGATGATCTTTCCATCATGGACCTGCACAACCGTATCGTAGCTTTGATCGGTATTCCCTGGTACAACGTCATCGGTAACCACGATATCAACTACGACGCTCCCAATGACCAACTTTCGGACGAAACCTACGAGCGCCATTATGGTCCCAATTATTACTCCTTCGATCACGGCCCTGCCCACTTTGTCGTGATGGATAATATCAATTGGATCGCTCCGACCGCTGCGTCTCGTGGACGTTACAATGGCCTGTTTGGTGAGGATCAGTTAAAATTCCTGGAAGAAGATCTGAAGCACGTTTCCAAAGACCAATTGATTTTATTCATGATGCACATCCCGCTCACCAACACTGGGGATCGCGCGGATTTTTATGAACTGATCAAGGATTATCCATACGCCATGTCTATTTCCGGGCACACGCATTATCAGGAACATGTTTTCCTGACCGACAAGGACGGATGGCCCGGAGCCAAGCCGCATCATCACATCATCAACGTGACTGTATGTGGAAGCTGGTGGACCGGGACTCCGGATGAACGAGGCATTCCACACACCACCATGAGGGACGGCGCACCCAATGGTTATTCCATCATGACTTTCAAAGACAATCAGGCGACCTGGGAGTTCAAGGCGGCCAGTCGTCCAGGCGATTATCAGATGAACATTTATGCGCCACGAGTGGTGGATTCAACCAATGCCAGCGAATCAGAAATCCTCGTCAATGTCTTCGGTGGCAGTTCCAAATCCCTGGTGCAAATGCGCCTCGGTTCGGATGGGCCATGGACACTCATGGAGCATACTGAAATGGAAGATCCGGCTTATGCGGAATGGAAAACCCTGGAAGAGGAGTTTGAGAAAAAACTCCCTGGGCGCTCTCTGCCGGGTATTATTAAAAGCTCACATATCTGGAAAGCAAATCTCCCCTGCAATCCGGATCCGGGTGTATATTGGTTGCACGTAAAAGCCAAAGACATGTATGGCAAGGTTTACACCGATAAAAGGGAAATCGAAATCATGCCTCTTGAGGATTGATTCTGATTCTCGATTCTCGTTGCCCAACACAAACGCTGCTACCAAAGTTGGGGACGAGCGCCCATCTCCGATAGAAACGTTCGATCGGGGATGGATGCGCTTACTAAACCATCTCTTCTTCGCGCTTCTCCTCGTATGCAGCCTCTTCCTGAATGGACGTGCGCTTCCACATCCGGATTTCATTCCCCCAGTTCTCACTCCAAGTCAGCTAAACCGACTTGAGGAGCGGCAACTCGAGATCCTGACCACATCAACTCTTCGATTATGGGACTGGATTCATGCCAGTTCAGACAATGCAGGCGAATTTTCCAGCCAGGCATTGTCACTGAAAGGCAAATGGAATTCTGTTCAATCCTGGTTACCTTGGGGAGATAAAAATGCCGACCGGAAATACATGGAGGAATTGTTTCACCAGAAATTCTTTCATCCCACGGACCTGGAACAAATCATTCAAGAAGAATGGATCTACACTCAGCTACGTTGGAACGAAGCTGAAAACCTGACGTTGATTGAAAATGGAATGATGGATGACGCGCATCAGGGAAATTCCGGCTTTCTGATGCAGTCAGATGATTACATAATTATAAAGCCTGCTGGATCTCATCAGCGTTTACCTGAATTGAAACGAGTTCAGTCCAGGAATCAGAGCCTGGCGATTCAAAGCGCTGGTCAACTCGTTGTCTCTGAAGTCGCTTCAGAGATCGTTGCCAGAGCCCTGACACGTGTCGCCATTTCAATGGGCATAATCACCACCGGAGCGGGCAGTTCGGCTTACACATTTGGAGCAGGAGCTATTCTGGGATTGATTATTGATCAGTGCTATTCGTGGATCCAAAACCCGGAAGGGGAATTAGAAGAAGAATTGATTCAGGCCATTGGCTTACTGGCTGATGAAGTGACCGACTCATATCAACGACTGCTGAGCGAACAACTAGATCAACGCATGGATGCTCTCAGACAAATTCAATGAGATTTCTTCAAACATATCAAACGGACAGATTCTTGAAGCGAAAGGCAGGCGCTATATTTATTTATGCGTTAGCGATGATTGCGTGGCTGTTTATGGAACCAGCATGGCATTTGGCTGAAGCCGGTCTGGCGCGTGATCTCGCCGAAGCAGTGTTGCGAAAAGCAGGAAAGCAATCTGACGATCTGGCTGTGCGGGAATTGGAACAGCAGTTTGTCAAACTGTTCAATCGACTGGGTCCAGATTGCGAACCATTCCTGAAACGTTTCGGCAAAGATGGAGCTGAAATATTAGAGCGTGCAGGTCAGAAGGGAAATCAACTTCTCAAATGGTATCAATCAGCTCCCGGACCTTCATTTTATTTGTTGAGAGATAAAGAAAAGCTGGAATGGACCCTTCAATATGGCAAAACCGCATTCGATGCGATGATCCGTCATCCGGGTGCAGCGGAAGTATTGATCCGAAAGCATGGCGCACAAGGCGCAGCATGGGCGCTGAATCTGGATCGTAATTCAGTTTTAAAACTAGCTAAACTGGAGACATCTGGATGGACCTCAAGACATTTTCCTGATTCCAAAACACTCTCAGATTTTGTCCGCAATCAGGGCTCAGCAGGAATCAAATTCATCTGGAAACATCGAACCCGACTCGCAGCAGCAGGAGCCTTGACCTGGTTCATGACAGATCCGGAGTCTTTCATTAACGGAACCCGAAGCCTGATGCAACCCACGCTGAGCCAAATTTGGGACCGAACTACTGGATCTCAGAAACTGTACACAATTTTGCTGCTGCTTATATTTGGGGGCTACCTTTTGATGAAATTGAGCTGGATTGTCAAAACACCTCAATGGATTTTTAAAAAGCTTTTCAGACGTCATCAGACAAACCCACCCATCAATCCGTAATCGGCCGCCGCCGTCGCACCCAATCCAACGCTTCTTCTTTGCCCTGCCTTAAAAGGATTTCACCCAGATAGTTCAAATCCTCCAGATCACAGGCATTCTTCTTTTTCAACTCAAGCGCCAACAGAGACGCTTCTCGCCATTTCCCGTAACGGATCACTTCCATCAACTCGTCCCATAATGCAACCAACTCCGGGCTCGGAGGCTCTGGTTTTGCGGCAGAACTATGAGCGCCCGTTGCAATTTTTGATGAATGATCAGCGCCAGCCAAGTCTGAGGCGTTTCTGAAAACAGGATGTGATTCCGGGATTTCGATGCCAACAACAAAGCTAAACCTCGACCCTTTTCCAACCACCGACTCCAGGCCCAATTCAGCCCCAATGGAATCCAAAGCCTTGCGCACGATAAACAAACCTGTCCCTTTGCCTGGACGCCACTGCTGGCGAGCATTGGATCCTCGATAACCCGGTTCTATGATTCGTTCTATTTCTTCAGCGGGAATTCCGGATCCAGTATCAATCACTTCCACTTGAAGTTGATGTTTCTTGGAGCCTTCAGATCGTCGTGAACGACCCAATCTCAAGGAGATGGTGACCTCTCCTCTCTGGGTATAATGTATGGCATTGGAAACCAGATTAAATAACACGGATCGGACCAGATCAAAGGGCCCTCTAACTTTTAAATCATCCACCTCTGTGGCTGGATCCCCTAATACATATAGTTCAGTTTTAAGACGGATACCTTTGTGATCACAACTAATGCGGAACCATCTTTCCATTTCGGCAATAATTTCACTTAAAGAAAACCAATCCTCTATTTCCTGATACCGATCTCCTTCCCGATGGTCGAGTTCCACCAAACACAAGTCGGATAGAAACTGGAGCGATTCTCTGACTTTTTCTTGAAATTCTGAATCGTGCTCGATGCTTGTGTCCTCCGAACCAGGTTGAGCGCCTGGTAGCACATACTCCAGCAAGGGACGAATCTCTTCATGTAATCTGCCGATCAATTCAAATCGAATTTCGCGTAAATCTTTCTCACGTTGAATCAACCGGTTCTGAGCAGTTTCGGATTTGATCCGCTCTTCATCCAGCTCAGTCGACAGCCTCACGATATCCATTCTGGCTGTTTCCAAATTGGACATCACCCGCGATTGAAATTTCCACGCTCGAAATCCCTTCCAAAAAACAAGAAGCATTCCCAAAGCGCCAGTTCCTAAAAGGATCCGGATGATAGTCTGTGCCCAAACCGTTTCGTTCCAGAATGGCCCCACAATCAAAGCTATAGACTTCTGTTGGTACACTTCGCCGGTTGAATCCAACAGGTCTGCTTCAATTAAATAAGTTCCCGGGCGATTGGGTTCCCATCCAAGCCTTTGTCTGGCCCCAGCTTGAATTTCTAATTCGCCCGAAATCCAAATCCTTTCCAACCCTTCTGCGCTTCCTGCTTCGACATTCTTTATCTCAGAGACACGCCAAATTAGATGATCCAGTTGGGCATCCTCTTCCGATTTCATTTCCCCAAAAGGAATGACCTCAATTTCTGGAAATTCAATTCTGGTTCGAATTGTGTAAAAATCTTTTTTCCTGGCGCTTACATTGGATTCAAAGTTGTTGAATCGAGCTTCGGACATTCCAAAAACTCGCATCGCCAATCCCTTGCCTGATGAGTGTTGCTTAATCGCCGTCTCCTCAGACTCCACTTCCAGCCAAATCGAATCATCGGCCACAAGCCATAGACGTTGAGCATTTACAGCAAAAAAATCAGTGAATTTCAGATTAGAATTTAATTTTCTCCACACCCATTTGTTCTCATTCAACAACCCTAGCCTGTTGTTTCCATCCAGCGCCCAAACACCGGAAGCGCCTGCCGGGGCTAAATGAATCCGGCCATCACCACTTCCCATCAAACCAAAACCTCGAGGCCATTCGTAGGTTTGAGGTGGGCTTGTTGTATTTTCAAATCGACTTAGCCCGGCTGCTGAAGCAATCCAAAACTCCTCACCACTTCCCAACATCAAATTTCGGCGCCCTTCAAGCAGCTTTCTGTTCTCCACATTCAACAGAGTCCAGCTCCGCTCTTCATCATGGTTGAAAAGACTAATCTCTTCCGATCCAATGCTCCAAAGCTGCCGCCTGCTCTCATCCCAGATCAGTTCAACCGATGGCAAGTCTTTGATTTTATTAACTACCCACCTCGGATTGGTCTCCGAAACCAATCCAGATCCTGATGTGACCCACCGTTCCCAAAACTCATCCGGACGATCAGTGTTCAACCGAATTTCAATTGTCTGGTCTTCCAGGCTTGCCCAGATTCTTCCCGCATGGTCAGAGGTCCAATTATAACCTGATTGAGACACTTGTATCGCAGACCAGGTTCGAACAAACCCTGTGAGATCTTGCAATGCATACCACTTGTCATCCGCCTGTACCATGACAACACCCGGATACACTTCAACCCACCAGTCCAATTTCTCAAACACCTCATACCTGAAGAATGGATGAAATCGAATTCCATCCCACCAGAAAACTCCTTGCTTCCCTGCAACCACCCATCGCCCATCTAACAAACGCCTCGGAGCTCCTGACAATCGAAAGCCAACTGGCAGTCCGTCCATACGGTTGTATTTTCGCTGTATCCAAAGATTTTCTTCCTGATCCGATACTTCATACTTTCCAGAATCCCACAGTTTTGTTGAAACAACTTCAAAAGGATCCATTAACGTTTTTCCACTGGATGTCCATTCCCCAATCGAGTGATCTCCTATAAACCCCTGATAATGGATAGCCTCATCTGGTGTAGACATTTCTAACCACGAATGAGTCATCGTGAATCCATTAGACATCCAGGTAGAAACCGGCTCTCCTGATTTAAACTTGGCAATGGCAACTGATGGAGGGCTCGCTTCACGAACAAACAAACGCCAGAGATTTAACGGTTCGATGTTCAGTGAACTGAATTCATTTACCGGACGGCGATTCAACTTTTCCCAAACCAAATCCTCCTTTCGAAATGTATCAGTCACGATATAACGCTGCCCGGCCCTGTCCTGCAAGGAATCTGCTCCATCAAAATTGAAACAAGCAACAGATCCTGCTTCTGCAGCCGTAAGTCGCAAAGGCATTGTCGATCGCAGTTCTCGAATTGCCCGATTTCTATTCCACAATCGTATTTCATCTATCGCACCTCGAAAAGTATGCGGATGTTGGTCACGATCACGAACCATGCCCACTCCAATGCTGAATGGTTGAGAGTCCAGGTTGAAGGCCCAGTCCGATTCGACCGATGAAAGAGCTGCGCCCAGACTTACTCCATCAATAAAAATCTCCATTTCACCAGAAGTCAAATGCATCGCAAAATGAAACCAGTCTCCAGCCTCCAGCGCCAGCGGGGATACCCACAAAGGAGCCCCTCCATCCCATTCCTGATTCAAAAACAGAGCTAATTGACTGCTTCTCCATTGCACAGGCCCTGCAGCTTCACCGGATCTCCATGAAGATAACAAAGTCCAACTTTTACTTTTTGTAGTAAATGTGACCAAGGGCTGCAGTCGCTCCAAATCTTCGAGAAGAAACCAGCCTTCAAAAAAAAGCGCTTCCGTTTCCCATTGAGCAAACTCCAACTCCAAGCGCTCATCAACTCCGGTTCCGACCGCGATTTTGTTCTGGCCGAACGTGGTGAATACACTTCCAAAGAATAGCAGTACAATGATGAATTCCTGCCTCAATTTCATGGCGCTTCTATCGGAATCTCTATGTTGACCGTTTGATTAATATTCAACTTGACTGGATCTAAATCTTCTCTCAAAGGCTCTAGTCGAATCGAGGTTCTTTTAAGTTCCTGAATTCGATACGGAATATCCGAAACATCTTCGCCTTGTCGTAATCGAAGATCTTTTTCCTGATCCATAGTAATCCAAGCAACCACTTCGCTGGACCCCTGCACAAAAACTCCATGGAAAAAAAGTCCTACTTTCCTGGGCGGGGGTGGGGGAGCAGGTTCTGGTTCAGGCTGCTCTTCCCTATCTTCAGGTGGCGGTTCAGATGGGGGGGGCGGAGGATTCAGGGTTAAATCAAGAGCTTCAGAGTAAAATGGATTTACAGTTGGCTCGGCATCTGAAGACATTCTTGATTGGGTCCACTGAATAATTGGCTGAGGTTTAAATCTAACTGAATGACTCAGCAAAGTAGCTAGATCCTGACTCTGCGGTTCCATGCCCAATTCTAAAATCGCATGAGCCAGCGGATTGCGCTTCTGCTTCTGAAAAGTAACAGACACAATCAACCATATAGACAACGCTGCTGTCCCCAATAAAAAAACTATATGGTTGGAACCCTTTTTTTTCATCCAATCAAATCCCAGATATATTCCAATCAGTTCCAGTAACTACGTTCAATGTGTATAGACCTATAATCACAACCCTCGCTTCAATATCTCCCAGTGGATCCTTCAATGCATGAATCTCCAATGAGTCAACAAACAATGCCATCTTGATTCCTGGTAAATCAGCCAAACCAGCTTCTAAAGCCTCGTCACCAATCAACGGCAATGCGCTCAAAAAACCAAACACAGATTGGTACGATCCGCGCACCTTCAAATACACTGGCAAATCTGACATAAAAGAGTCCGATTCTGCAGTAAAGTGAGGTCGTGTAGGAAGGTATACGGGAGAGCTGATTGAGCTTACCCTGGATAAAGCAGCCACGGTCATCGCCTGGTAAAGCGTTTCATGATGCGCCCATAAACCGCTTTCCCGATCCACCCCGGACCAACGCCCGGACGCCATCGGAGCCTGCAATAATACATCTATATCATTCTTACTAATATCTGTCTCATGATCTTCGACAAGCGCTTGAAACTGATCTCTCCGACGACTGCGAGTTCGCCGCAGGCGTTCCCCGGATTCCTCCGAAAGCGCCGGCATGGACTCCGCGCTGAATGCAACACGAGACAACCATGCCTCTGTTCTTCTCTGGGATCGTTGGATTTCTTGCCTCAAGGAATTGAATCGAAGCTGGTTGTTTTCTGGTGATCCTATAGGCGCATTGGCTAAATCAACTGATGCGGCATCCAGCGCTCGGTTTATTCCAGCTGTTTCTGTTTGCAGAGGACGAAGCGCAATGAAATAGAGTCCAAGCGTAAACAGCCAGCCGATGAACACTGCGCGCTTTAAATAATAAGTCACGCGGTCACTAAGCTCGATGGTCGAATTGTTTGGGTCTGCCTCGTTATTACTCTGCATTGTGAACTGCGGGAAATAGTTTTTCTGGTTCCATGCCTGACTCAACTCGCAATCGAAAAGCATGCTGTGTCCAACCTTCCGGAGGTAAGCCCTGAAGATCAACTTGCCGCAAATCTCCTTCAAGCAGAGGTTCAACTAACCATTCTGAAGGAGCGGACTCCAAAGCCTTCCGAATGGAATCAAGAATTGAAGCAATCTGCTCGCTTTTATCCCGCCCTTCAGCCTGAGGAAATCCCACACCTATGACCCACGGCGGCATTTGCAACGAATTCTCAGTGACGCTCATATCGTTCAAAGCTTTAAGCGCATTGACACCGATTCCAATTTGCTGATTTGGATCATTCAATTCCGGATCGGAGTCCAGGCGGAACACTCGCCCCAGATAAGTTTTCCAGGAACCTGTGTCCGGCGCCAGGTCAGAATTTAAATATGGATAGGATTGATATTGCTCCTCCTCCATCCAAAACAATGTCACCCAGTCCTTTTTAAGCCTGCCAAGAGCAAGCAAGCTATCCATGCCTTCAATATATCGAGATGTTCTCCATTGAGGCAGAAACACATCTACCTGGCGATGTTCCTCAAATCTGAGTCTTTGTTCTAATCGTGGAATTGATCTCATCGTCTGAAACGCAAGACGGGCTTGACCAAACAAATCTTTCTTGGCGTGCAATTCTTGAGAAGTTCTTAAGGTTTCCACACTTAAAAAATAGCAAAGCCACGAAATGACAAATAAACAAAACCAGAGAGACAGCCGGGTGGATTGATGTCGTTTTGCCTCCGCTGACGGGCGGTTGGTCCAATCTGAGCGCGTTTCAGATGAAGACTCCTTCGAATTCATTCCTGGGTGGATGTTTCATTTGAAGCGCCGGTGGCGTCTCCCGAAACCGTCCCGGAACCTGTGCTGTTTCTGTTGCCCAAAAAACTCGATTGAGAGGCTGCTTGCTGCAGTGACGCTTCAGTAGGAGGTAAAGAATCGCGATCCACTACCTGCAAAAACTCCCCACTCTGCGAGACTAGAGAAGCGGTAACGAAAATTAAAAGATAACGAGGTCGATCAATTTCAGTCCTTTTTCTGAAAGCAGCGCCAATTAAGGGAATATTGCCCAGCACAGGCACCGACTCGACAAATGTGCTTTGCTCCCGCTGGGTGACCCCGCCCATGACCACTGTTTGACCAGACTCGATCACAACGCGTGTGGATAATTCCTGGTTCCTGGATTCAGGAAGAATAATGTCAAAAGTACTTGTGACGTTTCCATTGGAATCACGGCCACTTACCGTGGCAAAAGTCACAAATTGAACATCCTGGGTTACTTTTGGATTCAATGCCAACATGATGCTCCTTCCGTCCCCTCCGATACTGGCCAGTACATTCAGTTCCACTCCAGAGTTAATTTTGGTTGGTTTGCCTTGCGGAACCAGTTCTGCAGTTGTGCCCCGTTCAAACGCCTCCTGCATCACAGTATATTCTTCATAATAATACTGCACTTTGCCGTCACTGATCGTTCCAGGTCGATTGTTCACAAGTGTCAGCCGAGGAGCGCTGATGGTTTGACTCTCTCCACTTTGTTCCAATGCTGTCAGTGTGACACTCAAATCTTCTCTACTTAGCACGTTGAAAAAGGATTCCTGCAAACCAAGCCCGACATTCGGGGTGGCCAGCCCAGTGAAGTCAATGGGGCTACGCTGAGCCTGCAACTGTCCTCGTCCAGTTTCCCAGGAAGCTCCAAGTTCCAGGAACGCCGCTTCACTTACTGTGATAAACCTGGCCTCTATCAAAACCTGCTGGACAGGACGATCAAATTGCTCGATTAACTTTTCAAGTAATTCCAGCTGATCAATCGTGCTTCGCGCAACAATGAGGTTACGCTCAAAATCAATCATATACTCACCTTCGTAAAACTGCTGAATCGCAGAATCCAAGGCAGGTAATATAGGTGCGCCGTCCTGGACAAATCGCTCCGCTTTCTCGTTTTCAGTGACCGTTACAACGCCTTTATTTGTAACAGTGGTCCGATTGATCTCAGTCGCCCCAAACTGCGCCGGCATTAAAAACCCCTGCTTCAATCGATAAAAACGGGTTTCTCCAAACTTGGACTTCGGGTCCTGCCCGTCTAAAACCCAAATCAAATCCTGCCCGATCTGGAAATGAACCCCGTAATTCCTGGAAATGAAAATCAAAACTTCCTTCAATCGAGTGTTCTCCAAATTGACATTAATTTTTTTTTCAAATGCTGGAATGGATTTGTCTGCTACAAAACTGAATCCTTCCTTTTCCTCCATGATTGAAAATAAAACTGACTCAAGGGTGACATCTGCCAGCGTCAACGAGATCTCTTCTTCCAACATCTGAGCCATTTTGCCACCCACCTGATCCGGATCCTTCAATTCCCCGGATTGCTCAATGGTTTTGGTTTTGCCATAGGTAGAAGGAACATAGGGAGTTGATTCAATCTGCTCTATCGCATCCCTCACATCACTTCTCGGGGGCAATCCAGGTTTTCCCTTATCACTAAAAATAGATTTCCATGTTGGATCCGTGCGGCTGTTAATACTGGAAGCGCTACGTATCTGATCTTCAATTGCTTGCTCCAGCCGCCTTTCTTTTTCAGCTTTGATCCAGGCATAAACACGATTAACACTTTCAACTTCGGTCGATGTTTCTGTCAGAAACCCGTCCTGGACCGCTTGGTTGGTTTTTGTGCTTAGAGCTTCTGCTCTTTCCTCAGCTTGCACCCAGAGTTTATCCTGAGTGAGTTCAAAAATTTTATCGATTTCCTTTTCAGTCTGAATCCAGATCGTGACTCGCCGGATATTTTTCCAGTCAGTATCGTCTTCCGACCTTAACCCATTAATAACCTCAGCTTGCAATTCATCATGCAGGTCATCAGCAAGCTTTGAAGCGGAATCCCATTTTTTCCGGCGAGCCATTAAAAATATCTCGTCAAACTGACTGTCAATGCTCTCCTCGCGAGTCGGCTGATTGCTTGGGCTTTGAATTTCTTCTTGCGAAACGGGAGTCCCAGGTTCTGCCTGTGCCTGAGAAGAACCGGAGCCTGACTTAGGGTTAGTGCGACATCCCACTCCCCCAATGACTGAAATCAGACCACCCACAACCAATAATACAACCAACAATCCAGCCCGTTTAAACAATTTAACTGGTTTGTTTTTATCAAGGCTTTGATTGATCACTTTTTCGGTCATGCATTGACGGGCTTGAGCATATTGATCCAGACAATTTCAACTACAAATCCATTTAGACGTAGAAAGTGCCAGTTTTTTCAACAGAATCCAAACTATAAAAGATTCTGAACTTTTACATTCTCGAAGCTCGTTAGATAGAGATAGCTGAATCAGCCTCGACATCACCAAAGAAAAATCCCCTCGCTAACCGAGGGGATTCAACCCGAAAGCCCTTCAAGGCGATGAGACTAAATACTGGATCAGGAAAGTTTCCTGAAAATTGGAGGACCTTGGAGGCTCTCGCTTTTCTCAGGTATCCAATGAAATCATTCCGCCAAATCAGTTGGGCCCGCCAATCTTACTCTGTAAAAACGAGAGCCGCTTCCACTTTCCATGAATGATCCAATCGAATCACTGACAGTCGTGTCAGCCCCTGTCGCCATTATAATTTCAACGGTTGTCCATTCAATCAGGTCCGAGGAATACTCCAGCACATAAACCTCACCCGGGACGCTGTTCCAACTCAGCACAGCCGTGTCGCCTCCAACTATGGATGGCGTAGCCAGATTTCCGGATACTGGTTGAGGTAGTACTTCATTCACCGTTAAGGTGTAAGTGACGGGTTGAGTTTCATTGTTCAATACTCCGATATACCAAAGACCAGATTCCAATGGCGGGAATGATTGTTGTGTAACATGAACAAATTCATCAGTCGTTCCACTCTGGATGCCAGCCCAGTCAAATTCTGTCACTGTCGGCAACGGTGTGACTGAGTCAGTCGCTTTGCGAATATAAAGATCAGCGTCGCCTGTCAGATCAGTGAGTTCAAATGATGCTTCTAAAGCTGTGTCGGAGATTCGAACCTTGTAGTAATCCATGGCCAAACCATCCTGCACGTCACTGGTCACTG
Organism: Verrucomicrobiia bacterium; assembly: GCA_030432175.1. Taxonomy (GTDB): domain Bacteria; phylum Verrucomicrobiota; class Verrucomicrobiia; order Limisphaerales; family JAUIHU01; genus JAUIHU01. The sequence continues at coordinate 13,114 of JAUIHU010000019.1, forward strand.
GAACTCCAATGCTCAACTCAGGGACATCTACTTCCGTCGGATCATTCGCATCAAAAGTGACTTCTAGGGTATAGCTGTTGGTAGTGGAGATATCCACGTTTTCAACTGCCAGGAAATATCTCTGTCCTGGAATTAATGCAGGCGGTGAATCATCCATGGTCAGCAAGGCTGATCCACCTCCTGCTGGAGTAAACACTGGCGTGTATTCATCGTTTGTAGGGTTTCCAATTGGAAATCCTCGACGATCGGCTCGGAGTATCATTTCGTCAGCTCCTGCGGCTCCTGTTAGATTATTCAGGGCAATTGTAGCCGCCCTTGGAGCGTCAATGAAATAGTAGTGAATATCACTTCCCTCCACGATTCCATCAATGGCATTACCCGCAGTTAAAGCGATCCCGTCAATTGCCAACGGAGCAAAACCTAACCGTAATTGCCAATTAATTAAACCCGTGCCTCCCGTAGCGCCACTCCTGGCATCTTCAATTTCCAGGGTCCAGTTACCCAGCGAAGAAAGTCCATCTTCAAGAAACTCGTTGAGGCTTTCTTCAGGAGTGTAGTAAACAATCCCACCTATGGCTCGAATCCTGAAGTTATCCACAGCCATAAACGCATTCGCCGGCAACCCTTCAACGCGTATGAAAACACCAGCGTTGTCCTGAGCTGTAAAAACAGGCGCCGGATCTATTTCCTGCCAATCCAATGAGTCTGATCCAGGGAATAACAATCGCCCGTCCGGCAATTCAACTATCAACCTGACCTGCTCATCCTGAACACTGGAACGGTAAGCAAATTGAAGTTCATATTGAAGTCCTGCAATGGTTGGAACAGGCAAGCGGATACGACCATTGTTCAATATCAAAAACTGCTCTCCACTGAATGCAGCTCCAGGTGTCGGATCATTCACGACCTCAACATCATCTCGCAACACTTCCCATTGATCGACGATCTCATCCTGGACATAAAGTCTTGGATCAATCCCCTCAAAGTCTGTTTGAACCACATTGGTCGAGACACCCTGTGCTGTGTAAGGTGGAACAGCAAACTTGATAGGACCTTCCGACAGGTTCGTGTTCATGGTGAACCCTGTAAAGATAATGCCATCGTTGAAGTTTCCATCTCCGTAATTATCAGTGTCAGGACCTCCACGATGTTCGGAAAGCAAGATGCTTTGTCCATTTGGTCCCCTCAATCGAAGCGCTAAATCGGACACTCTGGGATGTTCAATGCGAACAGCAGCTTTGATATCACTTAATATCCGATCCTCAGCAACTGAAATTGTAGACGTTGTCAACGAATGATCAGCTATGAGCAATGGTGTATCTTGCGATTCATAAATACGTTCTTCAATGATTGACGCGTCAACGGTTACATCAACTGAGTATGTTAAATCCACACTCGCTCCCGATGGGTTAGCAAACAGAATGTTGTAAATTCCTGGTGAAAGTGGTGGTGAATCATTCAGGCCAACCGTCAGCGTTCCACCCGGCGCGCTGATCAAAGCCTGTTTGTCAAAATCAGATGGAGTCGGAACTTCCCCACGTTGCACATAGACATTTAACGGACCATTCACACTTGTAGTGATCGTCAACTCAGTTGCGCCTGGTGGCACACGAACCACATCCCTCTCAAAACTGTTAGGCAAAATGACAACCTGCCTGTCAATCACACCATTCGGAGGTGTCACATCTACCCTGAGATCCACTCTGTCAATGTACCCCGGTTCTCCAGTCAGTGCGTTATCAATCACACTGAACAGCCACACTCCTGAAGCGTCTTCACCTGCGAAATCATTCAAGCTGCCTGGACCATCCGATGGCCGGAGAAACGCATTTGCGCCGGATCCGGAGTCATCGTAAATGGTGGCATATCTCTGGAAGTTTTCAAATTCTCCCGGTCGCACTTCTATATCCACTTCTGTGACATCCAGTGGATCAGGCACGGTGTGATTGTGCAAAACAGAATATGAGTTGTTAAAACTGAGATTTCCCAGGAGATCACCAAAGGATTGATGAGTCATCACGTTGGTAACAGCAACTGTTCGGACAATGGATTGCGATAACAAAGCCTGATCCGCCGGCGAAGCTATAAACACTATCGGGTTGGCTTCACCTGGATCTTCGGGTGATCCATCGGGAATAACCGTACTGAAAGGTCGACCGATCAAATGGCAGCTGGTTCCTTCACATTGCGAGAACGGAACGTTGGAGGCAGCGCTCAGCAATTTGAATTCGCCTCCCTGATAATCTTCCGATTTTACCGCAATATAGTAAGTCGTATTCTCTACTCCATTCGTAAACGCAATAGCCTCAGTGCCACGCGGGCCCACCGACTTGAATGCAGCATTTAGCGCAGGATCTGAAAGGGTAAACAGCGCAGGATCTTCAGAAACATAAAGGTCCACATCAGCCTGCTCCGTCGAACGCGCTCGTGAAAGGTTCGGGGGAACGAAAGTGACAAAGGCCACATTCGTATTATCACCGGCCGCGCTGACCGGAACTGTAAACTCATAAAAATTCCACTGAGATTCCTGTCCAACGGGAGAATTGATCAAAGGCGAGTTAGCTCCGACACGTCCGGTCAGCACATCATCATTGGTTAATGTCACAATCTCATTCGCCACTGCATTCGGCTCCGCCATTAATGTGACTTCAAATGGACTTTCGATGGTTGTATCTCCGATAGACATCACCAGCGCATAGTCTTGAGCGATTCCATCAGGATGCGTTTTCACAGCATTCACATTGACCCGCGCAGCCTTCACATAAACCACATACTCTCTGCTGTCATCATCAAATGGAGCCTGAATGAAGATGTTTTCCACATTATTGACTCGGTCACGCAGATTATCCGTATCATCGGAGTTTGTCGATTCGGTGAAATCACTTTCAAAAGGAAAGTTGTTTCCAACGAATACGTCGCCACTCACCACGTTACTCACCACGAGATCCAGATCATTGACCAGCTTGATTCCAGCCAATGGATTCCCGGGAGGATCAGTCCAGACCAGCGAAACTCGGATCGGAGATACCAGACCCTCATCGTTCAATCGCAACCTGTAGGCGTGCGATTCTCCTGTAGTTAATGATTCTTCATCACGCACATCAAAAAACCGAACGGGCCAGGTGGTCTGGTCGGTTGGGTTTTCATCCATAGCTTCCGGCAGCGAGTTTGCCAGATTTGGAACTCCCCAGCCCTGGAAGTTTACCGGGGAGTTCACTTGAAAATCATAGAGAGGTCCCGCTGATCTTGCGCCGTTGATTAACAGGGCCTTGATGAGCGCCGGACTATATCCCTGGCGCAATTTCGTTTCGAAGAATTCCTGCATCAAACCAATCATCCCCGTCACTTGAGGAGCAGCCATGCTGGTTCCGGTTTCATAACGATAAAATTCTCCCAAATCATCATTCAACTGCGTCAATGCCGCAATTTCATCATCATCTCCTGGCTGGGACCTATTAATCCGTGTTTCAATATCGAATCTAGCCACCTCGCCCGAGTTGTTCTGCACTGCGTAATACCAGACAGAGCTTGCCGGTGGCGTGAAATTGACAGATCCCGGACCGGAAAATTCAGGGGCGTCATCGGGAGGAAAAGCCCGCGAAGCAATTACCTGTAGCTGGTTTAAATCGACCTCTGTAAAGTTGTTGGTCAGCAGGTTGATAGAAACTGTTTCCGCATCAGAAGGGAGCAATAAGGTATATCTGGAAATCTCACTAGCCGCTAATGTCTGGTCAGCAACCACATTGATATCTA
>JAUIHU010000650.1 GCA_030432175.1 Verrucomicrobiia bacterium
CCCCAGGCGTGGATCCCTGCGGCTTCCAATTGGTCGACCAGCCCCATGCCCAACGGATCATCCGGGGCGACGACTACCAGGTCGACCGATTCTGTCTTGGAGAAGCTGACAATCTTTTCCAGGTCGGTTGCGGGAATGGGTTCGATTCGAACCTGGCTTCCATTGGACGTCAACCGCTCGGCTCCAATCCCGGCATTTCCCGGAGCGCAAATCATTTCTGTGATCCGCTCAGATTGGGCCAGTTTCCAAACGATGGCGTGTTCCCTGCCTCCGGACCCTATGACCAGTACCTTCATTGTCTGATGTTTCTCTCGTAATTCCAATTCTCAATGGGGAATGGATTTTCCCCCAGGTTTATGCGTTGATCCCTTCCAGCTGGACAATTCCAGACCCTTCGACGATTTCTCCGATTTCCCAGCTTTCCACGCCTCTGGACTTCAGTGAGCGAAGGATGGATGCGCATTGTTCCTCGGCAACCACCAAGGTCATCCCCACGCCCATGTTAAACACTTCGTGCATTTCTGCAGGGTCTACCTTGCCCGCATCCTCAATAATTTCAAACACCGCCTGCAACGGCCAGGAGTTCGGTCGGATCCAGGCGTTGCAAGTAGAAGGCAGTACTCTGGGTAAATTGTCAATCAACCCGCCGCCGGTAATGTGAGCCATTCCTTTCAACGCCAGCGGTTTTCCTTTTGGGTTGAATTTCTTCAACACCGACTTCAATACTGGCCAGTAAGAGCGGTGAACTCTGAGTAGTTCCTCTCCCAACGTGTGACCAAAATCAGCCACCTTCTTTTTGGGTGTCCACTTGAGGGTTTCAAAGAAAATCTTCCGAGCTAATGAATATCCGTTGGTATGCAGTCCATTGGATTCCAATCCAATGATCCGGTCGCCGGGTTTGATTTTGTCGCCTGTCAGGATCTTTTTCTTTTCCACCACGCCAACGATGGTTCCGCTGACATCGTACTCGCCTTTTTGATAAAATCCCGGCATCTGCGCTGTTTCACCTCCGATCAGCGAACAACCGTTTTCAGCGCAGGCGATGGCAAATCCTCGGATAATATCTTCGAAGACGTGCGGTTTCAGTTCTCCAGCGCCCAGATAATCCAGAAAGAATAATGGTTCCGCTCCCAGCACTGCAATGTCGTTGACGCAGTGATTGACCAAGTCCTGGCCAATGGTGTCGTGGGTGTTGGTTTGAAACGCCACTTTCAGCTTGGTGCCCACTCCATCCACACTGGACACCAGAGTCGGTTTGTCGTATTTGCGAGTGTTCAACGCAAACAAACCTCCGAATCCGCCCACTTGTCCCAGGACTTCCTGGCGTCGTGTAGATTTCAACAGTTCCGGCAGAGTTTGTTTCATCTGGTTGCCGAGATCGATGTCAACCCCGGCCTGGGAATAAGCTTTTGATTTTTTCTTCGGCATGATGGTGGATCAAGCAGGCGTCCGTGATGTAGGACGGAAAGAAAACGCTTTTATCTTTGAGGATTAAATATTGCGAGAATTTCTTGTCAGGAATTTTGATAATAAAAAACACGCCCGGATTTTACAGGCGTGTTCTCAGAGATTGAATGAGATCCAGCGCAGTGGAGTTAACGCGATTTTAAAAAGCCGTTAAACTTCAGAATCAAGCGCTCGCATTCGTCATTCATCATTCGTCAGCCTTCAGATATACTTTGGATCCCTGATTCGAGAATTCACGGGATTTTTCTTCCATGCCTTTCTTCAGGGCGGCTTCTTCACTGATGCCTTTTTCCTGAGCGTAGCGGCGGACGTCTTCTGTGATTTTCATCGAGCAGAAATGAGGTCCGCACATGCTGCAGAAGTGAGCGCTTTTGGCGCCTTCCTGAGGCAGGGTTTCGTCGTGGAATTCTAAAGCACGCTCCGGATCGAGACTGAGATTGAACTGATCCTCCCAACGGAATTCAAACCGGGCTTTGCTCAAAGCATTGTCGCGATACTGCGCTCCAGGGTGCCCCTTGGCGAGATCGGCAGCGTGGGCGGCGATCTTATAAGTGATCACGCCTTCTTTCACATCCTCACGGTTAGGCAGTCCCAAGTGTTCTTTGGGTGTCACGTAACAGAGCATGGCGCAGCCGTACCAACCGATCATGGCCGCTCCGATGCCGCTGGTGATGTGATCGTATCCAGGGGCAATGTCGGTAGTGAGGGGTCCGAGTGTGTAGAAAGGCGCCTCGCCACAATGTTCAAGTTGGAGGTCCATGTTTTCCTTGATCAGGTGCATGGGGATATGTCCCGGACCTTCGATCATGGTTTGGACATCGTGCTTCCATGCGATTTGCGTCAGCTCACCGAGCGTTTCCAATTCCGCCAGCTGAGGTTCGTCGTTAGCATCGGCGATTGAGCCAGGGCGCAATCCGTCTCCGAGACTGAAGCTCACATTGTAAGCTTTCATGATCTCGCAGATTTCGTCAAAATTAGTGTAGAGGAAATTTTCTTCGTGGTGAGACAAACACCATTTCGCCATGATGGATCCGCCACGGCTGACAATACCGGTCATTCGCTTAGCTGTCAGCGGTACGTATTCCAATCGCACACCTGCGTGGAGAGTGAAATAATCCACTCCTTGCTCGGCCTGCTCGATTAATGTATCGCGGAAAATTTCCCAGGTCAGCGCTTCGGCGCGTCCGTCTACTTTTTCCAGCGCTTGATAGATCGGCACTGTTCCGATTGGAACCGGGGAATTCCGCAAGATCCATTCCCGAGTCTCGTGAATATTCTTTCCGGTGGACAAATCCATGACCGTGTCTGCGCCCCATTTGATGGCCCAGCGCATTTTTTCGACTTCCTCTTCGATACTGGAAGCGACAGCGGAGTTGCCGATATTGGCGTTGATTTTGACCAGGAAATTACGTCCGATGATCATCGGTTCGCACTCTGGGTGGTTGATATTAGCGGGGATGATGGCGCGGCCTTGAGCTACTTCATCGCGGACAAACTCAGGTGTAATGAAAGAGGGCACATTGGCTCCCCAGCTTTGTCCGGGATGCTGGTGATTCAATTCGTTGGCTGGACCGACCTGTCCGAAAGACCGGACATTTCCTTTGCGGG
>JAUIHU010000651.1 GCA_030432175.1 Verrucomicrobiia bacterium
CCGGTATGAGCGTTTGGGATCCAAACCAGCCATGCATTTGTCGATCATTGATTGTCCAGATTCGCTCAACAATGGCTTGCGTATCCCATTCAAGAGTGCCAAACGGAAGGGTCGACTCCGGGTTCCTTCAATACTGGCGTTATGACCGGCTATCAAAGCTTCTGCTTCAAAATGTTCCAAAGGAACCGATCTTGTTTTTGGATGTCCAGTTTTTGGATGTCCAATTAACGCTCTGCGCCGAACCGGGTCCGATCTTCTCTTTTTTCCAGGTTGTGACTTTAAATGCCTAAGCGCCTTCGTGAGTAAATCCCGGCAAGCGTCGAATGACCTCTTCAGGTCCGATTCCCAAAATCGAAGCACATGGTATCCAGCATGAAGCAAATCTCGTGTGACTCGGCGGTCCCGTGCCATGTTGCGACGGATTTTTTGGATCCAGTATTCTGGATTGGATCGCGGACCTAACTGGTGTTCGAGGGAATAGAAGCCACGCTGCAGCCATTGGCGTCCGTGCCAGAAATCACCATCAATGAACAACGTCAAGTTCATGTCAGGAAAAAAGAAGTCGGGTTTGCCGATCAGCGCTTTGGGAATATCAGATCCGGTTTGATAAGAATCAAACGAACTTTCTTGGAGAAGCGTTTTAAAAACAGATTCAGGGCCTGTTCCGGACGACTTAACGCGCCGCATGATTTCAGAAATTTCTTCTGGTCGACGCTTCATAACTAATAATACAAAGCCCCGGTTCTGGGATTTGGCTCAGTCAAATCCCTTGTCATGTCACTCGGCGCAAAAATCAGCGAATTCTGGATTCAGAAGCGTTCTGCCACATATCCGGATTGGGACCAAGAAGCTCCTTGAGGTCTTGGGTTATTTCAGTCAATTCCTGGATCGTTGCAGGCGCAAGGGCTAGATCCGCAGCTCGCGCGTTTTCTTTGATCTGGTTTGGGGAACGGGCTCCGACCAGAACCGAAGTCACCCCTGGACGTTGGAGTAACCAATCCAGCGCCAAACGCGCCATGGGTTGGTGCAAACCGTCACTGATTTCCTGGATTCGCTCCAGTGTTTCGAATGTTTTATCCTCAGCGCCAGGTTCTCCGTGCCGGGTTTGGGGGCGATTGGAAGAAAACCATCGGGTTCTTGCACGTCCTTCCGGCACTGATTCCGGATCAAAAAACTTGCCTGCCAAGAGTCCCTGAGCCAGAGGGCTATAACATAAAATCCCCAAACCTTTTTCCTGGCATAGGGATTCAATTTCAAATTCGATTGCCCGCCAGAGCAGGCTGTATGGGAGTTGGTTGGTCACGCATCTCAGCTCTGGAGGAACTCTGTGCATATCTTGAGAGCCGAAATTACAGACACCGATCGCTCTGATTTTTCCTTCTGTGCGCAGGGATTCCAAAGCTTCAAAAACCTCAGGCCAACACGCATCCGGATGACTCCAATGAATCTGGTACAGATCTAAATAATCCGTATTCAACCGACGCAGGCTGTTCTCACAGGCTTCACGAATGCCAGCAGGATCGGTCATGCGGTCCTGGTTCATCTTGGATGCCAGAACGACTTCATCACGCTTGCCTGTCAGCGCTTTTGATAGAATTTCTTCCGAGTAACCGTCTCCGTACATTTCAGCGGTATCAAAAAAATTGATACCGACATCCAGGGCGGCGCGGATGGTGGCGATTGATTCAGATTCATCCTGTTCTCCCCAGGTGGCGTCTCCTGTAATCGCCCAACACCCCATGGCCATGACTGAAACCGAAATTTCCGTCTGCCCCAGTTTGCGATATTCCATATCTCCTTCCTTACCCTGATGCCCTTGGAACTGCAATCTCTAATCAATTCTCTTTATTTTCAAAATTTTCTGAAAATAACGAAGCGATCCCGGACTCGCTCGCTTCACAGATCCCTCGCTCAGTAATCAACCCATCCACCAACCGCGCAGGCGTCACATCAAATCCAAAGTTGCGACACCTGGATCCTTCCGGAGCTACACGGAGTTGCCCAGGGGTTTGATGGATCGAATCCCACCCCTGAATCATGGAAACTTCCGATTCGTCCCGTTCCTCAATGGGAATCTCCCTTACCCCATCGACCAGATCCCAGTCAAATGTCGAAGACGGTAATGCCACATAAAATGGAACCTGATTGTCCCGCGCAGCCAAAGCGGTTTTATAAGTCCCAATCTTGTTCGCCACGTCACCCGTCCTGGTCACTCGATCGGTCCCGGTAATTACTAAATCTACCCAACCATGCTGCATAACATGCCCTCCGGCGTTATCGACTATGATTTGGTGTGGAACCCCATGTTTACCCAGTTCCCAAGCCGTTAAAGCAGCTCCCTGATTGCGTGGGCGGGTTTCTTCGATCCAGACTTCAACCGGAATCCCCGCATCATGCGCTGCGTAGATCGGAGCGGTGGCGCTGCCAAAATCAACAAATGCCAGCCAGCCAGCATTGCAATGGGTTAAAATTCTGACTGGTTCTCCATCCGTTTTCTTCTCGGCCAGGGATCGAATCAACTCCAGTCCATGCTGCCCCAGTTGTTGACAACAGGCGGCATCGTCGTCAGCGATTTGATCCGCTTCTTTTGCTGCCAGACTGGCGCGGGAATTCAGTTCATGTTCCGTGCGTAATAAACTCATTTGCCGATCCACTGCCCACGCCAGATTGACCGCTGTTGGTCTCGCTTCCTTCAATCCTTGAGCCGCCGCAGACATCCAGTGATCCCAGGCTTCCATGCTGCTAACGGGAGCTGCGTTGGCCGCCAGGGACATCCCATATCCAGCCGTTGCCCCAATCAATCCAGCCCCTCGAACAGCCATGTCCCGAATCGCATCCCGAGCGGCTTCCCATGTCGTCAAAGTCAGTATTTCCCACTGCCAGGGCAATGCGCGCTGGTCAATGATCTGAATCTGGTTCGGATCTGCCTCGCTGCGCCAGATGGTTCTGTATGATACGCCGTTCACTTTCATGACACCCACTTTCCGGCGCTGATCTTGCTTTTTCAATCCTTTGAAATCTTCCTCATCTGAAAATTAAGCCAAACGAACGAAACGACTGTGTC
>JAUIHU010000652.1 GCA_030432175.1 Verrucomicrobiia bacterium
TACACCCCACGCGGTCATGCTGGAAATTTTTACTGACAAAGGTGTCGGAACCGAACTGGTCTTAAGAAGCTAATATCACACCTGTTACAACTTACTTTAGATAAATACATAAAAGAATGAGCGCATGGAACCCTAATTCTGAAACAGCGAAACAAAAGTCGACCATGGAACTGATGGACCAGTATGTCGTCCCGACCTATCGACGATTCCCGCTCGTTTTTCAACGAGGACGTGGTGTGGAACTGTGGGATGAAGCAGGCAAGCGTTACCTGGATCTCGGCGGCGGAATTGCGGTAAACGCTTTGGGTCACGCAAATCCCGAAATCGTTCAAACCATCCAGGATCAGGCTTCCAAGCTGATTCACATTTCGAATCTGTATTATCAACGTCCCCAAGCTGAACTGGCAGCGGCAATCGTCGGTGAGACTGGACCCGGCAAGGTCTTTTTCTGCAATAGTGGAGCGGAGGCTAACGAAGCATTGTTCAAACTGGCAAGAAGGTATGGACATGAAGCCGGACGTTTTGAAATCATCACAGCAACTGGTTCATTTCATGGGCGGACCCTTGCAGGCATCGCTGCCTGTGGGCAAGAAAAAGTGCGGCAGAATTTTGGTCCGATCACTCCGGGTTTCCGGTACGTTCCACTCAATGATTTTGAAGCGTTAAAAGCAGCCTGGAGTCCTTCGACGGCCGCTGTTTTGATTGAGGGTATTCAAGGGGAAGGCGGGATTCACCCGGCAACCCCGGAGTATTTGAAACAAGTCAGAGAATGGACCCGGCAACAGCAGGCGTTGTTTCTGATGGACTCCGTTCAATGTGGATTTTATCGAACCGGAAAATTTCAGAGCTACCAGCGGTTATTGGAAGGCGCTGAAGGAGCCGATGATTTTCTACCCGACGCTATAGGGATGGCCAAGAGTCTGGGAGCTGGTTTCCCGATGGGAGCCGTTTGGATTCACCGTCAGTACTCGGACATTTTAGGCCCAGGGACTCACGGGACGACTTTTGGAGGAACGCCACTCGCTTGTGCCGTGGCTTTGAAAACGATGGAGATTGTTAAACGCGATCAATTAGACCAGAACGCACGAGACCTTGGACAGTGGTTGAAGGAGCAATTGTCACAACTCTGCGGTCAGTATTCCAGGATTTTGAAAGAAGTTCGCGGCATTGGATTGATGCTGGGAGTTGAGCTTCAAGAGAAAATCCCGGCGTTGACTGGAGAAGGCATTGTTCCTTCTTTAAAAGCCACCGAACTCATGTCCGATGCCGGACTGATCCTGATTCCATCAGGAACCCATACATTGCGATTTTTACCACCGCTGAATCTCAAGCAGGATGAAGCGGCCGAAGCATTGATTATTTTTGAATCTGTATTGAAAGGAATTTCATGAAACATTTGTTGAGTTTAAGGAAAACTCCGGCAGAGGATCTGATTCGGATCCTGGACCGGGTGGATGAAATGAAGCGGGAACGAGCTTCATTGACCGAACGACCATTGACGGACCAGATCTGGGCGTTGATTTTCTCCAAATCTTCCACGCGCACCCGAGTTTCTTTCGAAGTTGGAGTCCGAGAATTAGGTGGGCAATCCCTGTTTTTGTCCGCCAATGAGATTCAGCTGGGGCGAGGCGAACCGATTCAGGACACCGCGCGTGTGCTTGGGAGGATGGTTCACGGAGCCATCATCCGGACATTTGACCAGAGTGACGTTGATGTCTTTGCAGAATACAGCGGCATATCAACCATTAACGCGCTGACGGATGAGGAACATCCGTGCCAGATTCTGACTGATCTGTACACCATCCAGGAATTTCAGGGATCCTGGCGTGACAAAGTGGTTACGTTTGTGGGAGATGGCGCCTGTAATGTCGCTGTTTCCTGGATCTGGGCGGCGGCGAAGCTTGGATTTGAATTGAGAATCGCCGCTCCCAAAGAATTTCAACCACCGGCCGAATTACTGGCTGCCGCAGGTGGAAAGATTTCCTGTCATGAAGATCCAGCCGAAGCTGCGGACGGATCGGATGTATTGTACACGGATGTCTGGGTTTCTATGGGCAAAGAAATGGAAGCAGGCGGGCGTTTGCAGACATTGCAGGGATATGCCATTGATGAAAAATTAGTGGAAACTGCCAAACCTGGAGCGCTGGTCATGCATTGTCTTCCGGCTTATCGAGGCAATGAAATTACTGAATCAGTCCTGGAAGCCAACGCAAACACGATATTTACGCAGGCAGAAAACAGGCTACATACCCAAAAAGCCATTATGGAATGGACCGTGATGTAACCTGACATAAAATCTGTTTTGATTTACCGAAAATTCAGTCGAATCGAAGGAATTTTCAAGAAAACATTCGATCCCTGCTTGACTTATGGACAAGTAGAGTTCAGGAAAACGAAAGCGAGACCACCTAATTCAGAAATTCAACAGCAGGGTCTTGCCAACCGCCAAAGTGTGTTATGGGAAAAGCGTTAATCATCGCTGAAAAGCCGTCCGTTGCTACCGATATTTCGAGAGCGCTCGGGGGATTCACAAAGAAAGACGATTATTTTGAAAGTGATCAGTATGTGTTGTCCTCTGCTGTGGGCCACTTGCTCGAGCTGGTGGTCCCCGATCAGTTCGAGATTAAGCGTGGCAAGTGGAAACTGGAAAACCTGCCGGTGATTCCGGATCACTTTGATCTCAAACCCATTCCCAAGACCGAGTCTCGCTTAAAGCAGTTACTGAAACTCATCAAGCGAAAGGATGTCGATTCACTCATCAACGCTTGTGACGCCGGGCGTGAAGGGGAATTGATTTTTCGGTATCTGGTTCAGTTTTCCAAGACTAACAAGCCCATTCAACGGCTTTGGCTTCAATCCATGACGCCGACCGCCATTCGGGACGGGTTCACGCGATTGCGAACGGATGAGGATCTGCAACCACTGGCGAATGCGGCGATTTGTCGATCGGAAGCGGACTGGCTGGTGGGGATCAATGGGACACGAGCCATGACAGCCTTCAATTCCAAGGAAGGCGGTTTTCAGAAAACCACAGTCGGGCGGGTTCAGACA
>JAUIHU010000653.1 GCA_030432175.1 Verrucomicrobiia bacterium
CTGATTGACAGTCGCGCTTTGAGGAAGCGAGGTGATGTTCAAATCCAGATCGAACGGTCGTCCCGTGTATTGGTAAGCCGCCAGAATGGAGGTATCCACCAGCAACCGATATTCTTCCGGCAACTCATTCGCTTCCAGAGCCAGCATCGAGCCTGAAACGTTGGAAGCCTCGGCTCGGAATGGCTGGTCACTGGTGACCACAACGTACCCCTGCTCAGATTGAGTTCCAATGGATTGCATCCCTGTGAAAGCCAAAGTGTCTTCAGGAGAAGAAAACTTTCTGTCGAAGTTGCCCAGAACACTGATCGGACCCGACACCGGCGAATGGAAAAAGATTTCATAACCTGATTCAGTCTTTCGCCAGTTTCTCAGATTGGGCGCGATGAACTCGATGTTGCCGTAATCTTCAGGCGCCTGGAATTGCAAAGAATTGATCGGCGCTCCGGAGATCAGAAAATGAAAGACTGAACTACCATAAGCCACTCCTTCTCCCAATGAGAACAAATGCAGCGCATCAACCTGTATGGTTTGCTCCAGTCGCTCTATTTGAACTTGCGCAGACCAGTCTTCATCGCGAATCCGGAAAGTGAGTTGTAATCCTTTTTCTTTTCTCGGGAAATAAGCCAAAGCTGTTTCATTCAATCCATTGACACCATTCGCGGAAGTCGAAAGTCGATACCCGGCGTCGGCTGTAATCCCAATATTCCCTCGCAAAGATTTGTAATCTACAGGAACCACTTGAGGTAATGTCCAGGACTCCAAAGCGTCGGGTTGATTTTTCTCTAAACGAAATCGCATGGTTCTGCGCCCCTGCAATGGAGATCCAAATACCATCCTTAAAATTGAAGGATCACTCGCATTGTTTCCGGGTGTGGTGAAATAATCTGCCAGCTCGGGAGCTTCCATTCTGGAAACGACGTGGTTGGCCGGGATCCGAATTTCCCATTCCCTCAACGGCGCCTCCCGGATGTCCACTTCCATCTCAACCTGAATCGCTGTTTCGCTTTCGCCTACGTGATAAATCAACAATTGTGAAACGGTGAGTTCCGGAACAATGTGGTCCGCCTTGATAGTCACGCGATAGTCGGAGTTAGAAAATCGGTAAGCAAACACCTGAGCGCCACTCGGTGTTGCGCCGGTGCGAATAGCGCCGAACTGACTCTGTGCTGGAAATCTTCCCGGTGAAATCTGTGACAACCCTTGAACGTCGCTGGCTTCTAGTTTGACTGCGCCTTCGTTGTAAAATCTGAGAAAACCGCCAAATCGAATAGCTCCTATGGGATCCAATCGAACAGGTTCCACAGCCACCGGGAAAGGTTGCAATGGAGTCTGGGTCTGGATCCATAAACTCACTCCATCTTTTCTCGGTTGATTCAAGCGGATGGAAATTCGTCGAGGTTGATCGTTTTCTTCGGGTAAAGCCGACCAGTTCAGAACATCTGGTCCCTGCACGCTGGTGACTTCTCCTGAACCGTACAAAGCGAAGGTCAATGTCTCTATTTCCCCCTGGGTTACTCTGGCTTCCAATCCAAAAGATTGCCGCATCAGACCAGCAGCGATCGAGATCTCGGATAGTCCTTCTACCGAATAAAACAACTTCCCTTCTTCTGCCACTTCGGTCTCCTTCCAACGAAGAACCATTGGTCCGCTGGCTGGACCATAAGCTTCGAAGATTTGTGAATCCGATTGCTTCACCGGCTTGGTCATCCCTTCCACTTCAAACTGGGCTGAAGCATCCAGGCCGGTGATCGTTATCGGCGCCAGTTCTGTCGCAGGTCCGCTGAAGCTGAACTGGCTCCATCCCGCCTGGCGTGTGACGCGTGTATCAAACTCCAGACGAATTTCGTATTTTCCGGGTTGGTCGGTTTCCAGGAAATAGGATCCACTACGGTATTCCAGGTTCAGCCCTTCCGGCAGATACATATCCGTGACAGCGACTTCACCGGACAGAATTCTGAAAGCGCCTCCTTGAGGCCATTCTACATGTAAGTCTCCGTGCAGGGTCATTCTGGCGGTCGCTTCGGAAAGTATTGCCGACAATTGATAATTTCTGAACTGCGGAGCGCGCTTCTCCGGGCTTAACGCCAAAATCTGAAAGGGCGCTTTGTAGTTGGGATCCAGGATTCGAAACCACAAGACGTTATCATTCGGGCTCTCTTGATTTTCATCAGTCAATAGTCGTTCGATTCCAGATGCCGAAGCGGATTGAACCTTGAGTTGTGGATCCATGGATTGAGCTTGAATGGTTCCTTGAAACAACGCCTTGGGTTGACTGGTGATTTCCAATGGATGAAGCGTTCTGGCCCCTTCCCATCCCCAGTCTGGATATTTCAGAGTGGCGTCGATTTCAGCTTGAATACTCTCAGGCCATTTGGCGTTGCGCGGCAGGCCCTCTGGAACGGCAAAATTTAGAATTAGCTGACGTGATCCGTCTAAAGATTCGGTGACACTCCATGAACGTATGTGTTCCCCAACCGCTCTTAGAATCGTGGCATCACCTCGAAGATTAAAGGTCCAATTGGTAGTGATCCCCTGAAGACTTGTCCCGTCCAATTGGATACGCTGTTTCATTTCGGTTGGATGAAACTCCAACTTGCTGTGCGCTGTAGCGCTGATCAATGGTTCAGGAGCGTCGATGGCGCCGGTCTGAGGTGTCCAGGATCCGATGAGGTGAAACTCACCACGGCCTTCCTCCATCTGTCCGGAAACCTGAACCTGATCGATCTCAGCCATCTGAGCGCTCTGAGCCTGCGTCCCAATTGACGCCATCAGCGAGAGCCCTGACAAAACGCCAAACAATCGACGTGCTCCGTCGTTATAAGAATACAGTATTCTTTTGTTCATTGAATCATACCTTTTGTTTTGTGTGTAAAAGCAGGGTCCTGAATGAAAAATTCTGGAAATGAATGACTGATTAATGGGTTGTATTGGTTCAGGGTTGAATATTGGACAGCGCCTGAGCCTGTTGGAGCATGAATTCCAGTTGCTGCACGCGTGGATTGAATGTGAATGCGCTCTTGATGTTTTGAAGCGTATTTATCAATTCGG
>JAUIHU010000654.1 GCA_030432175.1 Verrucomicrobiia bacterium
GGTTTTGATCCATGGAAACTATAACCACAGAGCCAAATTCAAATTCAGCCTGTATTCGGAATTCCGGAAGTTCCTGCTCATTGGCTGCGGCAAGAAATCCTATCCAGCCCTGCGCGTGTTCAGATTTCAAAGTCACTAAAGATTTGTCCCAGTCCCAGACTAGTTGCTGGTTCAAAGAGTGAACCTGGTTCTCAGAACGCCGGATTCGGGATCCAAGATCCAGAATCTTTGAGTCGAGTTCAGTGTCTCCAGAGATAAAGTCCGCATGAGTTTTGCCGACCCAGAAAGCCAGTTCATCAATGGCGTCGGTATTTGGGATGACACCTCCGGGAGGGATGTCGTCACCTCGGAGTTGATCATAGTTTTGAGGTGTCGGGATCGGCGCTCCTTCAAGTCGCCAGAGAGATTCCAATGACAAGTCGAGATCGACAACCCTCTCCGTTTCATGGATCCAGTTGTTTCGATAAATCATCGCCGCAACCGGGAATTGTCCGAGAATACCGGGTGTGCTGAGGGAGAACTTGGAGGGTAATGTTTCCCAGGGGCTGGTAGCCAGAGCAAACCACCCCAAAGCATCCGTTCCCTGAAGTGAGGCATAAGCGGCTCCGAGAACAGGCATTTCACCTCGAAACCGGTTGGGAGTCGGCCAGTTGATTTCGCTAATCATGCTCGGCTTGTTGGCGTATTGGGGATTCATTAGTGGGTTGGATGCGGATCGTCCTGAGCCTTCAGCGTTCAGCATATTCAACGCGGTGCGATCGTCATAGCGTTGTCCCTTTTGCACCGACCAGGAGGAGTTCTCACCGGTGTGGAGTCCACCAAAATAACCATGCTGATCGAGAAAATCAGCGCCGGCATTGGTCCATTGTTCAATTGGATCCAGATACTGCGAGCTACCGGTTCTCCAGTTGGATCCACAGATCATCCCCGCATACCCCAATTCGTTTTTTAGAAAGTCGCGAGTGGAGTCGTAGTAGTTGCGTTGTGTTTCTGACAGGAAACGAACGGTATCCTGGCTGCGTTGGTCTCGGTTATTGAATAGTTCCCAGGTGGTTCGAATGCCGAGTCGTCCTGCTGGTAAGTTATCGCGAGAGTGTGTGGAGTTCCATTGTCGGGTTCTGCCGCCGAGTGACCCGTATTGTTCAATGACCCAGGAAGCGAATTGTTCTTCGAGAATCTGGCGTTGTGGTAAAGGAATATCATCTGTCGTCCAGAAAAACAGCGAGTCTTCATTGATCATTTCCAGATAAGCAACGGCAGGATTTTCAGCCAACGTCAGCCCTCCATGATCTTCATCTGGAGTCGTCAGTAAAGCGGTCCAGACATTACGCAGCTTTTCCTGAAATGTTTGTTGGAAATAAGGTAGTCCAAAAGGATGCGTGACGCTGCTGGTGTAGCCGGGGAATTCCGGGTGATTGGGTGGAATATTAACCCAGAGCGGAAAGTAAATGGAAAGACCGGTGTAGATTCCTTCCTGGCTGAAAGTCCGAATCAGGCGTTGGATTTTGCGGATGCGGTTCAGGTCTGGTGACATGAATCCAGTCGTCCCGGAAGTTTGATAAATCGGACTGTGGAAGCGGACCAGGTTGACTCCACGCTTCGCCAGGGACCGCGCCAGATACCCCAGCGAATCGGGATCCAGCTCAGCATGTGAAGCGCTGACATTCACTCCCCAAAAGCGAACGGTTTCGCCAGTTTTGGAAAACACCATGCGATCTCCTTGAGCCTGGATAAAACCATCTTGCCCAGCGATGTCCTGATTTAGTTTGCTTAAGTCGATGGGAGAATAAGTGAACGGATCGTTTTCGGCTTCAAAAGCAGCCCAACCCTCGGGAGGTGTATTAGTTTGTTCATCCGGTTTGGCAGCGCCGCGTGGGACGAAAGACTCTTGTGTTAATAAAAAGGCGTCAAACGCGGCCCAGGAGGAATTGGTGACTTGTAAATCGAAAGCATAAGTTCCTTGAGCAACGGTGATTTGCCCGGCTTGAATCCATCCGACTCGGCGACTGGGTTCATCGATTTCCATGAGGTCCTGGGTGGGAGTACTCGCTGAAACCTCCACCCAATCCTGTCCGCGCAATCGCCAACGAAGAGGGTAACCGGTCCAGAACTTTCGGATCCAGAGAGTGTAAGTTCCATCGGTGGGAATGTGGACTCCGGTTTTTGACAGGTTGGTATCTGGAGAGAGCCAGGTCATGCGTTCATTGGACAAAACCGGATGGCTTTCACCGCCGAACTGACCTTCAGCTTCAAACCAGACCCACTTGGGGATATCAGAAACTGGAGGGTTTTCATTTACTTCAGCAGCCAGGCGGAATGCGCCGGTGGCGTTGGGTGAGTTGGAAACAGGGAGTATGATTTCGTTCAGAGATTCTTTGTAAGAAACAGGAGTCGAGACGATAGAGTTATTGGAAAATGGAGACCACTGTCCGGTTGAAAAATTTAAGCCAGATAAGAACTCAGCCTGGAGATTTCCTCGAAGAGAATCCTCTACCGATCGCCACCAAAGTGACCAGGAACGGTTGTCAGTATTCCATGTCCAACCATAGGAATCTCCGGCGTCCTGAGTTACTGGATCGCTGCCTGTTAGAAATTCAATACCATTGGGGATACTGTCCAGATCCGGATCGGCATGTAATGCCCCTTGGGGGCTGGTGATATCGCCCCAAACCTGAAACCGCCAGTGACTGTAGCTGCCTGGGACTTGCCGACTGTCGGGAGTTTGCGCCACTGAAATACCCTGAGTTATGAGCGTGCTTGCCAGAGAAACCCAAAGATGGATGAATGGGATGAAACTGTGGGTGAGAGTAGTCATTTGTTGAGCATTATAAACAAATGGATGGAAATCGAAAGAGTCATTTTGCGTGGGCGCCGAAAGATTTCATTCTGCATATTGACTTTTTCCCTTTAAAAGTGTTAATCCCTTCGGGATACGACACAACTGTTCTGTCTTCGATGATTTTGAAGCTCAAGCTCCCCCTTTTCATCCCGATTAATTCTTCTGTCTTGAATCCTCGAATAGTCTACGCAGCTCCAGTGATTT
>JAUIHU010000655.1 GCA_030432175.1 Verrucomicrobiia bacterium
ATGAACCAAAACCTGGGCCTGGCAGCCCAGGCTGGTATGTGTCAGGCCTTTGGCCTTGGAAAATTTTCACGCCACCCACTTTTAATGGCGCCCCGCCCTGCCGACGGGTTTCGTCAAGACTTGACGATTTCCAAAGCCTTCTCCAAGTTGTTAAACATTACGCCCTGAAATCTTTCGAATTTGGATTCTTTCAGGATCACATCCTGAATTTCAGCGCATAATATACAGAATCGATATCATGACATTAAACAAATCACTTTTCGTTCGCCCTGTTCATTCGTTTCGATGGACACTGGCGTTAGCAGTTGCAGGTGTGTTGGGTTCCTCAGTGTCAGGAATTCTGGCTCAGGATAGTGCGGAAATGAAGCTGGAGTCCCGTGAAGACAAGATCAGTTACTCTATCGGGGTTAACATTGGTAACGACATCAAACGCAGCTTCGAGCGTCAGGGAGTTGAAGTCACTCCGGCTATTCTTGCAAAAGGCATTCAAGACGCGCTTTCTGATTCCGACAAACTGATGACAGATCAGGAAATCATGGAACTTCTCACAGCTTTCCAACAAGAAATGCGTGAAAAAATGGCGGCTAAAACAGCGCAAAAAAGTGAGTCTGCTGACGCAAATAAAGCAGCTGGAGAAGCGTTTCTGGCTAAAAATCGCAAGAAAGAAGGAGTTGTCAGTTTGCCAAGTGGACTGCAGTACGAGGTGGTTGAAGCCGGATCAGGCAAATCTCCTTCCGCTACCGATACGGTTGTGGTCCATTACAAAGGAACTTTGATTGACGGAAAAGAATTCGACAGCTCTTACAAACGTGGACAGCCTGCTACATTTCCGGTCAATGGTGTCATCAAGGGCTGGACAGAAGCATTGCAGTTGATGAAGGAAGGCGCAAAGTGGAAGCTTTATATTCCTTCCGATCTGGCTTACGGATCTCGCGGCGCCGGATCTGACATTGGCCCTAATTCCACGCTGGTATTTGATGTGGAACTCATCGAGGTCAAATAATTCCAATTCTCCGACGTTCATTTGTTGGAGCTATCAGATAGCTACTATGCAGGGCCTGTAATGGGCCCTTTTATTTTGTATTAAACCCCAAGCTGAAGCCTTTTATTGAAGTTGATTCAAATGAACTCAGAAACAGCTACAGGATCCATGACTCCTGAAGAAACAGAACTGCTCGTGACCATTCTAGGGCGTCTCATGAATCAACCAGCCGCCCCTTATCATGAATTGCTGGTTCAAAAGGAGGCCATGCAAATTATTCAAGACTACAGCCTGGCCTTAGATATGGATGAATACGGGACTCTCTGGGTTGGGTTGCGAGGGACAACATTTCCATCATTTGCAGGCGGTGATTCAGGAGCAGCAACCGCCGCAACTGACAACAGGATGGGAACGACTGCTCCATCTGACTTGATTCTCGCTGCGCATTTGGATCATCCGGGGTTTGAGTTTCTGGAATGGCATGAAGAGAAGAATCTTTGGAAGAGCAAATTCCAGGGAGGTGTCGGCAGATCGTACTTTCAAGAATCCACTCCACTTCAAATTTATCCCGGAAACCGTCGAGGTTGGCTGCGGGGAGCAGTGGAGGGCGAAGATGAGAAGGAGAAACTTTACTGGGTCGAAGCTCCCGAAGTGGCTCCTGGTGAAGCTGAATTTGGGGTCTGGGACCTCGATGCATTCCGAATGGAAGAGGACCGGATTCATGGAAGAGCCTGTGACGATCTGGTCGGAGTCGCTGCGGCTCTGGTGACATTGATCCTGGTTCAAAAGCGTTGGGAACGCGCCTTGGAAAATTCAGAATCAGGGGAGGCAAAAGCTCCTCCCTCGGTTTGGGCCATGTTGAGTCGCGCTGAGGAAGTTGGATTTCAGGGAGCGCTGGTTGCGATGGATCGGTTGAAATGTTGCGCCAATCCCTGGGTGATTTCTTTGGAAGCCAGTAAAGAGATTCCGGCTGTCAGTCTGGGGGCTGGGGTGATTATCCGAGTAGGGGATCGGAGTTCGGTCTTTGATTCCGCATCGACACTGTTTCTCCAATCCAGGGCCGAAAAGCTGAATCAGGGGGACAATGGCTTTGAGTATCAAATGGCCTGGATGGGGGGAGGAAGTTGCGAAGGGACCGCTTTTCAATCCAGAGGATTTCGCACTGGCGCTATGTGTGTTCCATTGTTGAAGTATCACAATCAGGGAGATGAAAATCGAATCGCCGAGGAGAGCATTCATCTCCGGGACGCCCGGACTATGACAGAACTGCTGGTTCAGAGCGCTGTCGACCTGGATGAGTTTTATCAGCCGACACATCAACTTGGGCAACGGATGGACGGCCTGCGTGAGAGTGGTTTGGCTCGGCTGAAAAAAAGTTCCTGAATTCAATGTCGCTTTCTTTTGACATGGACCGCCTTCAATCCTAGTTTGATTATCAGTCGCCCCGAAGATCGCTCCGCAGGTTGATCCTGAGGAATGCAAAACGGTTATGGTTATGCTCGGACACCAATGCCCCTTGTAGGTGGTTTATGAAGAACAACGCCTCGCTTCCATCCAGCTCGAATCTGGATTTCGTCGAATCATTATATGCTGAATTTTTAAAGAATCCGGATGCAACGCCTCCTGATTGGAGAGAGTACTTTCGCAGTCTCTCTTCCGAAGAGAGCGCTGAATTTCGGTCCAGTCCAGAGCTGGATCCCGGTTTCGAACCTATCAGCTTATTCCGTCGCAGCGTCTCCAGTCAGAATCGCTCCAACGGAACAGGAACCAACGGACTTGCTTCCAGCGTCAGCGCTGGCAGCAACGCCCCAAGGTCTGCAGCGCACACAGCCGGCAGCGCCGAAGCTCACGCGATCGGTTTTCAGGACAGAGTCAATCAGTTCATCCGCGCTTATCGTTACTCGGGCCACCTGGCAGCGCAGATTGATCCTTTGGGATTACAACGCTCTGCGCCCCCGGAGTTGGATCCCAAGTACTACGAATTCACCCAGGCCGACATGGAGCGGCGGGTATCCTGCGAAACGGTTTCCCGAAAAGGGTCATTAACACTGGGTGAATTG
>JAUIHU010000656.1 GCA_030432175.1 Verrucomicrobiia bacterium
GCAAAGCCTGTTTCACACCCGCCATATCACGGATGATCAAATCCGGCAGTGGACGACCATCTGAAGTGACGACGCTGGTGGTGACGCCTGACGATGAACGCACTGCCCCGGATTCAGTAATTTCCAGGCCAGTATCTTCTGCCACCAGGAAGTACAATCCCTGTGGGCTATTCTCCGAGTTCAAATAGAAAGACCTCAGCAGCGCGGCTCCACCGGGTTGTATTTTCGGGCGAGGTTCTTCTTCAAAGGTCACCCCGTTCAATTCATAAACAAAGGTCGGCCGCATCCCTTCGTCGAGCCGGTATCCTCGGAATTCTCCGCCAACGTCCCGGTCGGATCTTCCAGCAATCGGCCACGCCGCTTCATTGGAATCCAGGAATGCAAAAGCGGGGCCGGACGGCATATCAATCGGATCAATCCCGAGAGGTCCCAGAAATGTATCAGTTCGTCCACTGGCCACACCGGAAGCGTCAAAGAATCTGCCACGCCATGCTTTTGCTAATCGGACGGTGTTGGCGTCGAAAGCGATATGCAATCGTTCCGGGAATCCGGTGAGAATTGCGCGAGGCCCGACATCTTTCATAAAGGTTCGATGTGTAATCGGCTCCGTAGTTGGCTTTAACTCCATGCGAGCTCCACCAGCTGGCTCAATACCCGCTGGGTACGGCATGGTTTTGCCGAGCGAGATATACGACCAGATTGATTCGATCTGACGTTCTGCGCTGCCTCCCAGAATGTCCGTGAATGCAGTTTGCCCTTCAGGCCAGAAAGCCGGCATGCGAGTATCTTTGTTGAAAGCGCCTGGATTGCCCATGAACTTCTTGAACCAACCCGGATTCAATCGGGCGTAAGCTGTCGAGAGATCAATCCCTTCAATTCCCAGACCTTTTTGTCCAGCGACTCCATGACAGGTCACACAAGCCAAACCGGTAACCCCAACAAACTTCCTGCCGGTCTCAACGATTTCTTCAGAAAATTCCGGTTCATCAGTTATTCCATCCCAGGCGTCCACATCAGCCAGATGGTCAGCCAATCCGGCAACATTCTCTTTTCCAAACCCAGGCATGCGAGTCGCCATGTAATGACCTCGAACATGATGATCACCACGCTCCAGAAGATCTTTCAGCGCTTCGGTCTTCAATTTGGCTCCAACTCCAGTCAGGGTCGGAGGCAAACGTCCTTCATCGCCCAGATCGATTTCCACCAATGATGTAAAGTAATCAGCGCGATCTCCAGAAGGACCACCCAATCCGTCCCGCTGGTGACAGGCATAACAGTTCAAGGTAGCCAAATGCCGTTGTGCTTTTTCTTTGGAAGTCAAAGGAGCAGGACGGTTTTGCGTCTTTTTAACCGCAGTCACCAGCGCCTCTTTTTGATGCTGGCTCAAATGATATTGAGGCAAACCGCGACGCACATTGTCTCCAAGACAACCCTCTGCATTTGTCGTGTTCAGTTCCGCCAGCGACTTCGCAGGAAAGAGCGGGCGGAGTCCTGGGATTTCATGGCAGGACACGCATCGCATCATGGCGAACATGCGCTTGCCCATAGCTGCTTTTTCAGGATCAATCTCAAATGGCTTCCAGCCAATGGGTTTCATGGGAACGCCAGCTGTTGCTGTCAGAAGTTCACCCGGAATCGGCTCAGGTCGATTCATTCCAGGTCCTGCCCAGGAAACATTAAAGACCTCGTCTCCACCTCCCTGAAAATACCAGACTTCGATGGCGTGTGCCCCTGCGCTCAAAGCAATACGACCACGCTCAGTGCGATTCGGATGAATCCCGTCATTGATCGCCACTTGTTCCCCGTCGATAGATATTGAAGATCCGTCATCTGAAGAAATGAAAAAGCGGTAGTCTCCACCTTCAGGAACTTCCAGCGTTCCAAAGAAACGGACCCCAAAATTAAATCTCCTTTTACCAGGGATATTCAGCCCAATGCTTTCAGCAACCCCGGTCGCCACTGGTTTGACTCCCTCAAAATCAGCTAATACTTTCGGCCCTGAATGCTCAAAGTATTCCCAGGCAATCCCTGGAGTTTCTGCGGGGCCAGCGTTATCCGCCAGCGAGACTTCCATCTGTTCTCTCAGCAGGTAAACCGAAATCGCTTCAGCTTCATCTTCCTTCAACCACAAATTAGGCATCCTTCCAGAATGTCGGACTGCTAATGGATCCAGCAAAAAACGGGTCAGCTCAGAGACCGTGGTCTTTTTCGCCAGACTTCCCAGTGGAACCACCGGTGACTTCAGCTCAAGCCCTTCCTTGTCTTGTGGGGCATGACAGGCGACACATCCGACGGAGTGAAAGAGTCGCTCTCCTTTTTCAGCCAACTGAGGTGTTCCAGATTGCTTTTCTATGTCCAATGGACCACCCAAAGAAACCAGATACTGAGTTAAAAACTCAACCGCTCCTGCTTTTGGTCGCGCTTCAGAAGCATGGAAAATGTCCGGCATGGTAGCGCCTGGTTTGCTTGCATGCGGGTCCGCGAGGTATTCCATTAAGAATGCAGGGGAGACTCGGGATCCAATTTTTGAGAGATCCGGCGCGTGTTTTGTTGGGATTCTTTCCTGAATTTCACTGCTGGCTGCGTGGCAGGAAAGACAGTTCAATTCACCCAGCAATAACTCACCGCGTGAAGCTAAATCCAATCCCTGTTCCATTCCGGCTTCCGCAGCCTGATGCAGACGCTCGAAGCCTGGTACTATTGGAGCTGTTTGACTGAACGCGCTATCAGTCATTGCAAAAGTAGCAATGATAGCAGCGCCGAAAACCCATCCGGAGCCTCTGGTCGGCATTCTCCGGATCCGTGACCTTTTGGCGTTAGATCTGAACATGATTCTGATTTGATTGCTTGAGTAAAAAAATCCGTACATCAAAGTCCTGGATCTCGCGTTCCAGGTTCTGTCTTCAAGGATTGGACTGTGGACGCCGTCAATTTACTCAACGCGCTCCATTGGAACAACTCCGAATTTTTAGTCTTACACTCTTGGGGTGTGATTAAAGAAGGGGGGCATTGAGTAAGAGACTTAATAAATCTTTTTGA
>JAUIHU010000657.1 GCA_030432175.1 Verrucomicrobiia bacterium
AGATTCCACTTTTTACTCAGCGCATTCAATATATCTCTTCCACCCGCGTGGCAAACCCATCGCTGAATGTCTTCCTGCTTTAATCCCTGACCTTCCAAAGCGCTCTGAAGAACTGCATCCGCTTCCTCGGCCGCGGCTTCCGGGACTTCCGGCTTCAGAATATTTCTCAACATCCCACCGACAGTTTCAAATCGAAGCAAATCGCGTTTGGATGGACAAATCCGGGACCATCCATTGACCCAGTTCAGTGTCCAGTTCCGGATGGAGCATTCTTCCTGATCCAGCACAACCGCTGCTGCTCCATCGCCAAACAGACAGGCGCTGATTAGGACTCCCGGATCATTATCCAGATAAAAAGCAGCGCTGCAGATTTCGACACAAACACTAAGTACCCGTTTTGCCTGGCCGGATTGCATCCCAACGCCGTCGGGTTCAGTCCCAGACTGTCGTTCAGGTAACTGGAGAGTCCAGGACAAAGATATCCAGTGCAGGTGCTGACCAGAACGGCATCCAGTGATTCCCGACTGACGCCCGATTCCTCAATCGCTTTCTCAGCTGCCTCGTGCGCCAGTTGCGGAGCATTGCTCTCAAACCTCTGTTGTAGTGTGTCCGGATTCAGTTCAAAGGCTTCTTCCAGGTTGTTGAAACAAAGCCATCTGGACTCTATCCCGTTTCTTCCAGAGAAAACTTTGCGAAGAATGGCCTGTGATCTTGGAGTGAGTTGCGGGAAATAATCGGATGCTTGCACTGCTTTCCAGCAATCGCTCTGCAGGTACCGATTGGTGGGAGTGGCTGTAGCCAGGCCTTTGATATACATGCGGAAGAAAGTAAGACGAGTCCTTCAGATGAGCAAATTCTTGAGTTCTTTGAATTACGAATTCTTTTTGACGGGCGCCAGGAACTTTCCGGGATTCAACAAGTCCTCAGGATCCAGAGCATGCTTGATTCGACTATGCAAAGCTTGAACCGAAGCGTCTGCAGCCAGGGGCCACCATTTCCGTTTCGCCAATCCTACTCCATGTTCTCCTGTCAAAGCGCCACCCCAATCAATGACTTGCTGGAATAATCGGTCCAATGCGTGATCTCCGGCACGGACTTGCTCCGGATCTTCCTGGTTGATCATCACATTGACATGAATGTTCCCGTCGCCGGCATGCCCGAAGCATGCGATGGGGATCTGGCATTCTTTCTGCAAATCTTCAGCAAAATGAATCAGATCCACCAGTCGGCCTCTGGGAACAACGATGTCTTCATTCAGTTTGGTGAGGCCAGTGTCGCGCAATGAATAGGAAAATTCCCGACGGGTTTGCCAGACCTTTTCCACAGCTGCTTGTCCGTCTGCTTCTTTGATGAAAACAGGATCTTCCAGCATGCCAATTTCACGAATTTTCTGTACTTCGATCTTCGTGACATCGCGCAGTCCATCTACTTCCACGATGAGGCTGGCTTCGCAACCTTCAAAATCCTTTGTGCCAGTTCTCTTTTTGGCGGCTTTGAGAGTAAATGAATCGGCAATTTCGATCGCGCTGGGAAGCAGTCCAGCGTCAAAAAGAGCGAGAATGGTTCGTGCAGCCGCCTCCATGGAGCGATATCCGAAACTCAGCGCGGCTCGCCATTCAGGTAATGGCAGGAGCTTCAGTGTGGCTTCGGTAACAACCCCCAGCATGCCCTCAGATCCAACAAACAATCTCGAAAGTTCAAAACCGGTTTTATTCTTATGTCCACGTCCCCCAAGCCTGATGAGCGATCCGTCCATCAACGCAACCTCCAATCCAAGTACATAATCGCGAGTCACTCCATATTTTAAGCATCTTGGACCTCCGGCATTGGTCGCAATGTTGCCTCCAATACTGCAATCAGCTCGACTGGCCGGGTCAGGTGGATAGTAACGCTTTACTTCTGCCACTGCATCCTGAAGCGCTTGAGTCAAAACTCCAGGCTGAGTGACGACTACGAAGTCTTCTCGATGGATTTCCAGGATCCGGTTCAGGCGTTCTATGGAAAGCGAAATGCCTCCGTGAACTGGCACACATCCACCCACATAGCCGTGCCCAGCGCCGCGAGGTGTGACCGGGATTTGCAATGAACTGGCGGTTTTTAGAAGGTCCGCAGTGGCTTTTGCGGACTCTGGAAGCGCGACCACATCCGGTAAACCAGAGGCAAACCACTTATCGCGGCCGTATGTGTCTCGCGACTTTTCATCCCAAAGCCAGTCAATGTCCGAGCGTTGTTTTGCCCAGGTTTTCAGGGATTCCAATTGAGCGTCGTTCATGCAGTTAAGCTGCCCCGAAATCGTCCGATTCGGAAGCAGAATCCTGCTGGATTTCCCCTTCACCTTTCTGCTCTGCTTCGATCAGCTTTCTGGCATCCTCAGATTGATCATCTGGAACCAATAGTCCAATACCTCCGGATGCCATTGCATACCCGTCGATATTAATACCGGAGAGTTCGTGCTGTAGTTCAGCCTCAATGTTGGCAGCACGCAGGCGGGCAACTGCCATTTGAGCTTCTATTGGATTGAAGAAACGGAAAACAGTTTTCATCGGTATCAGGCTTTCTCTGCAAATATAATGACGCCAGCGCCAGTCTGGTGCGGACTCAGCACGCGAATGTCGATGTCTTCACCAACGGATTGGCTGGCATTGTTGACCACCACCATGGTGCCATCACTCAAATAGCCGATGCCCTGCCCTTTTTCTTTTCCTTCGCGGACGATCCTGAGTCGGAACATCTCACCTGGCAGGATCTCAGGTTTCAGCGCTTTTGCCAATTCGTTCAGATTAAAATAAGGGATCGATTGGAGTTCCGCCAGTTTTCCAAGATTATAATCATTGGTGACCAGCTTTGCAGATAATGTACGAGCTAAAACCAGCAGTTTGTTGTCGACTCCTTTTTCTTCCTTCGGATCTCCTTCATGGATTTTAATCGAATATGCGGCGCTGTTCTGCAAGCGACTCAGCATTTCCAGGCCCCTTCTTCCGCTTGCTCGCTTTACGGTGTCAGAGCTGTCAGCTATTAATTGAAGTTCTCCAAGC